>PLLW01000076.1 GCA_003141435.1 Ignavibacteriales bacterium | reverse complement strand
ATGATGCTTGAGGATATCGGAGAATTGGAAGCCTCCCAAAGAATTGAAAAAGCTGTTGCTGCTGTTCTCGCAGAAGGGAAAAAAGTGACTAAGGATATCAATCCAATAAATTATGTCAGCACTGATGAAATGACCGACGCTATTCTAAATAAATTGGATTCTAAATGAAGAAAACCCCCGCCCTGTCCATGATCTTTTTGGTTGTATTTGTCGATCTTCTGGGATTCGGAATTCTTATTCCTATTCTTCCTACTTTTGCGACTCATATTCTTGGCGTAAAAGAAGGAGCTATTGGTCTTGCAATTGCCGTCTACTCTCTGGTGCAGTTCCTGTTTAATCCTCTCTTCGGCGGACTGTCTGATAAATACGGAAGGCGCAATATAATATTATATTGTCTTCTGCTTAATGCATCCGGATATGTTATTTTTGCGTTTACTCATTCGTACATTATGCTCCTTGCTTCACGTGTAGTTGCTGGCGTAGGCGGAAGTAGCATCGGTGTCGCTCAGGCATATATATCTGATATTACTACTAAGGAGAATCGCGCTAAAGGTATGGGCATGATTGGAGTTGCCTTTGGATTAGGATTTGTATTCGGACCAATTATGGGTGGGATCCTTGCTCACTATAGCTATATGCTTACCGGATTCGCAAGCGCAGGTTTTTCTCTTCTCGCATTTTCATTAAGTGTCTTCCTCCTGCCTGAATCATTAAAGAAAGATTTGATGCCGCATGGTATTAAAAGAAAAATGTTTGATGTAAAAGAATTCAAAAAAATATTGAATAACACTCCCGTCCTTCTCGTAATAGTTATGTTCTTTATTCTTACATTCTCTGTTGCAAATATCTATGGAACATTCGCATTATTAGGGACTCAGGTCTACCACTTCACAAACATACAGAATGGAACTATTTATGGCGTGCTCGGACTCGTATCAGCTATCGTGCAAGGTGGTTTGATCGGTAGACTTTCAAAAAAATATTCCGATAATCAGTTAATTACATTAGGCTCATTCTTACTGGCTCTGGGCTTGGCTTTCCTTCCCTTCGGAGGGAACTATACTGGATTAGTTGTTATTATTATTATCCTTTCATTGGGAACCGGTATGCTCCAGCCTATTTTGTTAAGTTTAATTTCCAAAGTCGCTCCTGAAAACGATCAGGGCATTGTATTAAGTGTAAATCAATCCTTCTCAGCATTTGCTCGTGTGCTTGGCCCTTTGTGGGGTGGCTTCTCTTTCCAATACCTTGGCTATAAAATTCCTTTCTATACTGGGGCAGCATGTATTTTGCTAATATTAACATTTAGTGTATTTTATTTCAAGAAACATATTATATATGAGGAACCTGTTAAAGTTTAAGCCATTATGTGGAATGTTGGGAAAATAAATATTGATAAGGCCGTTCTTCTTGCTCCAATGGAAGATGTTACTGATATATCTTTTAGGACAGTTTGCCGTGAACTTGGTGCCGATGTCGTCTATACTGAGTTCGTAAATTCGGAAGGTCTTATAAGATCAAATGAAAAGACTCATAAAAAACTCAGAATAACCGATGAAGAAAGACCTGTCGGTATTCAGATCTATGGCGGTAATATTAAGTCAATGATTGGTGCCGCTAAAATTGCTGAGGCTGAAAATCCAGATCTGATAGATATAAATGCAGGATGCTGGATAAAGGGTGTTGTCGCTTGTGGGGCAGGTGCCGGGTTGCTTAAAGATCCTGCCTATTTGGCTGAGCTTGTAAAAAGTGTTGTCGATAATGTCTCAATCCCTGTTACAGTCAAAACACGGCTCGGTATGGATGGTTCCAGCATAACTATCCTTGATGTTGTTAAACGCTTAGAAGATGCTGGTGCTAAAGCGCTTACTATCCATTGCAGAACAAGAGCGCAGGGACACTCGGGTATCGCCGATTGGTCCTGGATTCCGAAAATNNGAAGATGTTAAAAAAGCTTTTGAAGAAACTAATGCCGATGCTATTATGATTGCGCGCGGTGCTATCGGAAACCCATGGATATTTAAGGAGACTAAAGAACTTTTAACAACTGGAATAATTGAAACCGTAATCAATGAGGAATTGAGAATTAAAACTACCCTTAGACATCTGAAACTTGCCGTTGAAGTTAAAGGGGAAAAAAGAGCCGTTCTTGAGCATAGAAAATTCTATACTGGCTACTTAAAAGGTCTGCATAATGCCAGCCGTGTTAGAAAAGAGTTAATGTCCATCTGTGAGTATAACCCGGTGGAAGAACTCCTGCTTAAATACTTGCAGGAATTAATTAATTATCGTTGTGTCGTGTGACCGATGATGCAAAACAGTATAAGACATCGTGTTGCAAGAGTTATTTCTACGCTGTTAGTTCCTCCTTCTTTTCCTTTAATTTTATTTACCCTCTTTGCTTTTAAGTATGAAACTGATCCGCATAAAATATTATTATTAGTTCTGGTCACAATAACTTTCTCCTTTTCATTTCCTATAATACTTTTCATCATCCTGCGAAAGATGGGCAGGATCGTTAACTCTGATGCTACTATTAAAGAGGAAAGAACATTCCCCTTTATTATTTCAATTCTATTTTATGTTGTCGGTATTTTAATATTAATAAAAGCCCAGATAAATATTATTTCAATAGCTTTTTGGTTTTGTTATATTTCTAACACCATTTTCATTATAATCATAAATAAATACTGGAAGATAAGTGCTCATATGATGGGTGCAGCAGGACCATTCGCAGCAGTCTGTTTCGTCTATGGTCTTAGCGCACTTCCGTTTATCATAATTTTATTTATGATTGGTTGGTCACGGATTTATTTAAAATGTCACAATATTTATCAGGTGCTTGCTGGTGGTCTGTTAGGTTTTACTTCTACATTATTGCAAATGCAGTTTATTACAGGAATTTTTAATGCCCGATAAAACTCAAATTATCAAACTGCTTAAAGAAATTGCAGATATGATGGAATTTGTCGGGGAGAATAAATTCAAAATCAATGCCTACCGCTTTGGTGCTAATGCCATTCGAAGCGTCGAATCTGATATCAATGAGTTGATCTCTGATAAAAAACTTGATCTGATTAAAGGAATAGGAAAAGGTCTGCAGTCCGTTATCTATGAGTTTGCCGATACTGGAAAATCTTCTCAGTATGATGAACTCAGGAAACAGGTCCCCTTGGGTATTGGAGATATATTAAAAATAAATGGACTCGGTCCCCAAAAGGTAAAACAATTATATAACGACCTTTCTATCTCCGATATTTCCCAACTTGAAGAAGCAGTTAAAAATAATAAACTGGCAGGTATAAAAGGGTTTTCTGATACTCTTATAAAATCCATCCCGGAACAGATAAACCAAATAAGAAAAAATAAAAATTATATCCTTTTTAATAAAGCATTGGAGTCAGCAGATTCCATAATCTCAAAGATCAGCTCTCTTGATTCAGTCGTAAAGATTGAAGTTACTGGTGAACTTAGAAGGGGAATGGAGGTTTTCTCTTCTCTTCCTTTCATTGTACTGGTAAAAAATGAGAAAGCATTCCTTAAGGAATTATCCGCTGAATTCAATATTACAAATAAAGGAAATTCAGTTACTATTACTGGTTTATGTGATATTCCAGTAATAATAAATTATTTTGATAATGAACCCGCTTATATAAAAGGTCTTCTTGTTACTACCGGAAGTGACGGTTTCGTTAAAAAGATGTTTGGCAAAAAGGAACTGTCTGGTAAAAATGAAAAAGAAATTTTTAAGAATGCAAAGGTTCCTTTTATAATCCCCGAAATGAGAGAAGATGAATTCCTCACAGTGAAAGGGAAAAAACTAAAAGAAAATTCTGATCTGGAATTAAAAGAATTCAAGGGATTGCTTCATTGGCATACTACCTGGTCCGATGGAAGGGATACCCTTGAAACAATGATCAACGAGGCTGTTAAGCTTAATTTTCAATATATAGCTGTCTGCGATCATAGTAAATCTGCCGCCTATGCTAATGGCTTAAAAGAAGATAGAATTTTGTCACAGAAAGAACAGCTTGGTAAAATACAGGAGCAGTATAAAATTAAATTGTTCCAGGGTATTGAATCAGATATTCTCGCTGATGGCAGTCTCGATTATCCTCAGGAGTTCATTCCTAACTTTGATTTCGTTGTGGCATCTGTACACTCAAAGTTTAATTTGGATGAAAAAGAAATGACTGCGAGAATCATCAAAGCAGTTGAGAACCCATATACTGATCTGCTGGGACATCCGTCCGGGCGCCTCCTCCTTTCACGTGAACCTTATAAAATAGATACAGAAAAAATCATCGATGCCTGTGCCGCCAATAAGGTTGCTATCGAAATTAACGCCCATCCCAAAAGGTTAGATCTCGACTGGAGATGGATTTATTATGCACGGGAAAAAGAGTGCCTCTTCTCCATCAATGCTGATGCTCATTCAACAACCGATATATCTTACCTGAAATATGGCGTTATGATTGGAAGGAAAGCAGGTCTCAAAAATGCCGAAGTAATTAACTGCTTCAATCTCGAATCCTTTAACCGGTTCCTTAACAGAAAAGTAAAAAGGAACACTTATAAATAAATTTCTAAATAAAAATTGAAGGAACTTATGAATAATGATCTGAAGCAATATATAAGGGATGTCCCCGACTTTCCTAAAAAAGGGATTATCTTCAAGGATATTACTACTTTATTAAAAAACCCCGTTGCACTTAAATTAACCTTAGACATTCTTTATGATAGGGTTAAAGATTTGAAGATCGATAAAGTCGTTGGGATCGAAGCAAGAGGCTTTATATTCGGGGCTTTGCTTGCTGAAAAACTTAATGCGGGATTTGTCCCTCTTAGGAAACCCGGCAAACTGCCTGCCGAGGTATTTAAACAGACTTATGAACTTGAATATGGGACAGATACGATCGAGATCCATAAGGATGCTATATCAAAAGGGGATAGGGTTCTCCTTCATGATGACCTCCTTGCAACGGGCGGGACAGCCAAAGCAGCCTGCGATCTCATTGAAAAAATTGGTGGCAAAATGGTCCATGCCCTCTTTATTATGGAACTTAGCTTCCTTAACGGTCGTGAAAAGCTAAAAGATTATAAGGTCGATTCGTTGATAAATTATTCCTCCGAATGAAAAAATATAAAGAATTCTTAATTACCGCCGAGCCCTTTAACTCCGAATTACTATCCGGTATCCTTTGGGAGTCTAACATCTCCGGTATAAACGAAGAGGTAAATTGTATCAAAGTCTTTACCGATGATCTCTCTTTAACCCTGGAAGAGTTAAAAGGACGCCTGCAGTCCTTAAAAAATGAAAACCTTCTATATAGCTTTACAATCGAAGAAAATATCTTTGAAGACAAGGACTGGAATGAGGAGTGGGAGCAAAGTATAAATGTAATTCACGTTACCGATAAAATTGTCATTAAACCTACCTTTAGGGATTATAATGCTAAAACGGGACAAATTGTTCTCACTATCGATCCCAAAATGTCTTTTGGTACCGGTGAACATCAGACAACTAAATTAGTCCTCATGCTCCTGGAAAAATATACCATCGCGGGAGCACGTGTATTGGATGTCGGTTCTGGGTCCGGAATATTAGCAATTGCTTCCATTAAAATGGGAGCACAACACGCAATCGCGGTAGATATTGATGAATGGTGTTACGATAACGCAATTGAAAATTCTAAATTGAATAATGTAGATAAATCAATTGATGTGTTTCAAGGTGAAATTAAAGATATTAAGCAATCAGGTTTCGATCTGATTCTTGCTAATATTCAGAAAAACATCCTTTTGGAAATCGCTCCTGAAATATATAAGCGTCTAAAACCCGGTGGAATAGTAATACTCTCAGGTTTGTTAGACTATGATGAAGTAGATATTAAAAATGGGTTCACAGAACTTGGATTATCATTCCTCGAGATCAAGTCCTTGGATTCCTGGATTGCCCTTGTCTTCCAAAAATAATTGTTCTTAATTGCTGTCCTTATTTGGTTCGAAATTATTGTCCTTTTTTAATTCATATTTATTGTTCTTATTTGGTTCTTATTTACTGGCCTCAAATAATTTACGTTAAAAAAATGCAGCGTAATGGAATGACAGCGAGGAAAAGTGTTTGAGCATCGCGAGTTTTTTTCGAGCAATGGAATGGAGCTGCATTTTTAGTAAATTATTTGCAGCCAAAGTTCTTTTGGTACTTTTCTTCAAAGAAAAGTACGTATAAAAAATTTCTTTAATTATAAAAAGTAAATTATATGACACTTGATGTAATTGTCTTTGCTGCCCACCCTGATGATGCAGAACTCTCTATGGGCGGAACTATCGCTCAGTTTACACAAAATAACCTTAAGGTAGGCATTATAGACCTTACCAGAGGAGAATTGAGCACTAGGGGAACTATTGAAACGAGACAAAAGGAAGCCAAACGGGCTGCGTCTATTTTAAAAATTGCAGTGAGAGAAAATCTTCATATCCCTGATGGCGGGATTCTCAGGAATAAAGCAAACCTGATGAAGTTAATTAAGATTATCAGGAAATATAAACCTAAAATAGTATTTGCTCCTTATTTTAATGACAGACACCCCGACCATATAGATACCAGCATCCTTGTAAAAGAAGCTGTGTTCTCATCAGGCTTAGCAAAAATAATAACCCATCATAAAAACATCCGGCAGGAAGCATATCGCCCAAAAAAAATCTTTTACTATATGCAGACTTATACTTTCGATCCCTCTTTCATCGTTGATATAACTGGCTGCCATGAAGTTAAAATGAAAGCAGTAAAAGCATACTCGACTCAGTTCTTTGATTCTAAAAACAAGGAACCTCAAACCTTTATCTCAAGACCTGAATTTATCAGTTATATTGAATCACGCTCGCTGTTCTATGGATTCCAGATTAGTAAACAATATGGCGAACCTTTTTATTCTGAAGAAAAGATTGAACTTGATTTGGTCGCTTTTCTTAAAGAATAAAAAAAGGGTCTCATTGTATTGGTTTATGCGGGCAGGTGGGATGGTTTGGGATTTTATACAAATGAGACCCTATAAATTCTATTATAAATATCGGACTGTTTTAATTCATTTACAAGTCATTTCTACTTACGTAATTATTTTAAAAAGTGATTTGTGCTTTCACGTAATTAACATTGTAACCTATCCAATCTTGAGGATTAAGTATTAATAATATCCCGGTTTAAAACGGGACATCTTTTAATGCATAATTCCACCTTTCGATTTTAATATTCACTTTATTGTCATTAAATTGCAAGTAGCATTTATTTTAAAATGAATATAATATTGAAAAAAACAAATTTAAAAATAACTAAAAACAGTAAATCATCTGAAAATATTTTCAGAACAGTATGGGAAAAATCATCTGACGGTTTGCTCATTACCGATTCCGAAGGGAAAATTGTGATGTGCAATAACGCATATTCAGCGTTGATCGGAATGAAAAAAGAAGAACTGGAAGGGCATTCCCTTGCAGTTGCTTTTAAACCTGAACATGGGCAAAAGGTTCTCAGCAAGTATTTAAGTAATTATCAAAAAAAGATTAATTCACCCAAAATTGAGGTACGAGATCTGCTTTGGAATAATCTCTCGATTGATTTCGAAATAACAAATGCATTTATTGAAAATGATGGGGAATTGCAGGTATTAAGTATTTTTAGGGATATTACCGAAAGAAAGTCGTGTGAGTATCTCATTAGAAATAAAGATGTTCTCCTCCAGGCTATTACAGAATCCATTAGAACCCTTATTAATGAAAATGATAATGAAAAGGGTTTTAATAAAGCCCTGGCTATGATTGGTAGAGCTGTTGATGTTGATAGAGTATATATTTATAAACATGTCGAAGATTTGGAAACAGGAGAAATGTATTTTGCTTCCCTTTATGAATGGTCTTCTGAAAAATCAAAATCCCAGATTGTTAATGAGTCTTTGAGAAAGATATCTTATTCAAGATTTAAGTCCCTTCAATTTTATGAAAGTTTTTCAAGCGGTCATACGTTGAAGTTTATAATTAAAAACCTTTCTGCGGAAGACCAGAAAGTCTTTATCGATGAAAATATTAAGTCCATAATCCTGGTCCCTATTAGAGTTGATGATAAATATTGGGGATTTATAGGCCTTGATGAATGTACTAACGACAGGATATGGAATGATGATGAGGAATCTTTATTAATGGCAATGGCAGCGTCCCTTGGCACTGTCATCAAGAATAATAACTTTAAGGAAGAGCTGTTAAAGAAAAATATGGAATTGGATATTGCTGTAATTAAAGCTGAAGCTGCGGTTAAAGCAAAAAGTGAATTTCTTGCCCTTATGAGCCATGAGATAAGAACACCTATGAATGGGGTAATTGGAATGACCGGTCTCCTTCTGGATACTACTTTGTCTGAAGATCAGAAAGATTATGTTGACACTATCAGACTTAGCGGAGACCAACTTCTGGTTGTGATAAATGATATTCTCGATTTTTCCAAAATAGAGTCCGATCGTCTTGAACTTGAGAGTCTGCCTTTTGACCTAAGAGATTGTATTGAGGATTCCCTTGATCTGTTAGGTTCTAAAGCTGCAGAAAAAGGTCTCGATCTGGCCTATCTGATTGAGAATAATACGCCCGTTGCTGTTAAAGGGGACGTCACCAGATTAAGGCAAATCTTAACAAACCTTTTAAACAATGCGATAAAATTTACTGCGGAAGGAGAAGTATTTGTCTCTGTTAGTGCTAAAAATATTGAAGATGAAAAATATGAAATCCTTTTTATAGTTAGGGATACAGGGATCGGCATTCCCTCTGATAAAATGGATAAATTATTTAAATCTTTTAGCCAGGTAGATGCCTCCACCACTAGAACATATGGGGGTACTGGACTGGGTTTAGTAATTAGCAAACGTCTTTCCGAAATGATGGGCGGAAAAATCTGGGTCGAGAGTGAGGTTGGAAAAGGGACATCGTTTTTCTTCACTATTATGGTAGACTCGGTTCCCTCTCAGTCAAAAATATATTTCAAGGGTAATATTGCTAAGCTTAAAGGGAAAAAAGTTCTCATTGTTGATGATAACCAAACTAACAGAAAAATCTTAATTACACAGCTTGAAGGTTGGGATTTATTACCCGTTGCTACCGAAAGTCCACTAATAGCTCTAAAATGGTTTAATGAAGGAAAAACATTTGATCTCTGTATATTGGATTTCCATATGCCCCTGATGGATGGTGTACAATTATGCAAAGAAATACGGAAATTAAAAAATGGAAGTTTAGTGCCTATCATTATTCTGACTTCAATGGGTAAAAGGGATAATATTATTAATTCGACAGAATTAAATCTATCTGCTTATTTGAATAAGCCTATTAGACGTAATCAGCTATATGATTGTCTTGTCAATGCTTTCGGCAGTTCAAATGAATCTAGACCGGACAGAACCATTAAACAGTTAAACATCGATTCCGCGTTAAGTGAAAAAATGCCTTTAAGAATATTACTTGCCGAAGATAATGTTGTAAATCAGAAGGTTGCTTTAAGAATTCTTGAACGGATGGGATACAGAGCCGATGTTGCAGCTAACGGATATGAAGTAATTGATGCAGTACGAGGATTACAATACGACATTGTATTTATGGATATTCATATGCCCGAGATGGATGGATATGAAGCAACAAAATTAATCCTTGATGAGTTCTCTAAGGAAAAACGTCCGAAGATTATTGCAATGACTGCTAATGCTATGCAGGGGGATAAGGAAATATGTATTGAAGCTGGAATGGATGACTATATCAGCAAACCTGTAAGAGTTGAGGAAGTGCATAATATTCTTGTCAAATGGGCTGAGATAATTTATGAGGAAAAAAATTACTTAATTACTCGATGTAAATCAAAAAAATCCCAAATCAATATTCTTGATGAAAATAAGATTACTTTTATCAATGATATACAAACCCCGGATGATGTGGTTTTTCTTTTAGAATTACTTGATATTTATATACAGGATCTTCCTAAAGTAATTTCCAATATTAATTCTGCTGTTGAAAATAAGGATGCCGCAAAACTGCAGTTCTGGGCACACCGCCTAAAAGGAAGCAGTATTACCCTTGGCATTGATCTTATTTCCGATATAAGTACTACTCTCGAAGAAGCTGCAAAATTGAACAGGTTTGATGATGAAACTATTCGTCTCTCAAGTGAACTTATTCATAATTTTGAAATAATCATTGGGGATCTTGAGATTTTGAAAGAGAAATATAGTAATATTTAATGAACGGAAAAATAAGAGCACCATTAAATCGGACAATTGGTATTGGTCCGAATGAAATAATAAAATATAAAAAAAACCTGGTTAATCTTGTTAAACCTGTTGTTCCTGGGACTATTATAAATAAAATTATTAATCAGGATTTGTTTAAAGTATTGGAATTTCTACCCCATGCTTTTGTTGATCTTCTTTTTATTGATCCGCCATATAATCTACATAAAAATTTCAATTCATCTTCTTTCAAAGAAATGGACACTGATGAATATGAAGAATATATCGATTCGTGGCTTCCTAAATTAGTCCCTTTACTCAAACCGGATGCTTCGGTTTATATTTGCGGTGACTGGAGGTCAAGCCCGGCTATTTATAACTTAGCCCGAAAATATTTTATTGTCCGGAACAGAATTACTTGGGAGAGGGAAAAAGGGAGAGGAGCTAAGTCCAACTGGAAGAATTGTTCTGAGGATATTTGGTTCTTTTCCTTAACAGATAAATTGAAATTCAATATTGATCAGGTTAAAATCAAAAGAAAAGTTCTTGCTCCTTATAAGGATAAAGCTGGTAATCCAAAAGACTGGGATGAATCTGTAAATGGCAATTTCAGAATTACGTATCCTTCTAACTTGTGGACAGATATTACAGTTCCTTTTTGGTCAATGTCAGAAAATACAGACCATCCTACGCAAAAACCTGAGAAACTATTGGCTAAAATTATTCTTGCAAGCAGTAATAAGGGAGATCTTGTCTTTGATCCTTTCTTGGGATCCGGATCTACAGCCGTTACTGCAAAAAAGCTCGGTAGGAATTATTCAGGGATAGAAGTTGACCTTGAATATTGTTGTATCGCTGAAAAAAGACTTGAATTGGCAGAAGATTGTAAAACTATTCAGGGATACGATGGTAAAGTCTTTTGGGAGAGGAATTCGTTAAGGGAACAAAAAAAAATATAATTTTGGAATAGAGAAAAAAAATATCAATCTTTGTATCCTTAAAAAACCGGGTACCGGTTAATATATTAGTACCTAACCCCGTCAGGTCCGGAAGGAAGCAGCGGTAAGTGCAAAGTATGTGTAACCGTCTGCCCGGTTTTTTATTTCGGAATAAAAAAACCGGGTGGGACTAAGAATTCAAGTACTCCTTTCCCTTCTTTCACTTTATTACTAAAAGATATCTTTGCAATTGCACCCTTTTTGAAATCTATAGAAGCACCTGATCCCGAAATCAGGCGTGATAAATGATTGGAAAGGTCCGGTTGGTGTCCTACTATTGCAATATCGCCTAAAGTAAACGAGTTCAATATTTCCATTAGACTTTCTGTCTCACACCCGCAGCCAAGTCTTTTTTCAATTAAAATCTCTTTCTTATGATTGTATACGGAAGCGATAATTTTAGCAGTTTGTAAAGCACGCAGGTATGGGGATGAAATAATATAGTCGAATTCAGTAATAATGTTTTTCCAGAAAAGGGAAGCATTCTTTATTTTCAGTTCTCCATCGGGAGTAAGCTTTCGTTCAGAATCTTTTAACCCCTTTGACACGCCCTCTGAGTCGCCATGTCTTATTAAATATATATTCATTTATTTCCCTTTCATTAGCCCATTACAAATGAGTTTATGATATCCTGATAAGTAGTCTTATACTTTTCATATGTATATTTTGATGCTTCAAATATCATTAAATATTTCCTTCCCCCACGGCTGAATTCAAAATATTGCACATAAAATTTATTTTGCTCTATTTTATTTGTAAACCTTACTTTATATTTCCCCTGCGTTACATTGAGCAGTATCGTTTTAACAAATACCTCAGCTGAATCCCTTTCTGGTATCTGGGCTATAAATATATTGGCTCCCAACATGGGATTGTAATATTTGTCCCCTCTTAATCTATTAGCAAATCCGTAAAAGTCAATATCGTTTATTACTTTCCATCCTTCGTCAATTGTTAAATAATAACCCGATTTGCTGCTTATGTTTGAGGCGGTCTTTATTGTATCGGCTTCCTTCGTAATGCCGACTGATTGTAGTACTGAATTCTCATCAGTAATTTCAGGCTTTTCTACTGCTCTTTTGTAACTGGCAACTTGTTCCTTTATAAAATTATTAAAAATATTATCCTGGTCTAAATATTTCTTCTGACTATTATCAAAAGTATAGATTTCCGATTTATCGCTAATCAATGACCGTTTTATACTGGCTAAATTTGTTTTTATTCTGTCTGGTGATATTTCAGTTATTATCTGATAATATTCATTTGTCGGAGTTGTTAATTTGGAAAAAGCTCTGAACCCAAGCGTTACTGTTGAATCTGCCATATATAATGAGACCCGACTTATTTCAAGTATATCTTTAGACAGAAAAGATTCATCAATCTCAATAAACCGCCTGTTATTTAAATTAAATGTTTTCAATCCAATTTCCCCGTTTAATGATTTATCCATCAGGATAAGATGAAGCGCAGAGTCATAAACTGCAAATCGATTGTAAACAGGATTCGGATATTCTATTACTAAAGCAAAAAATGTTTTATTAACAGTAGTAATGATCCTCTCTATTTTAAGAGCAATAAAATTGGAATTCAGGGGCAGGGAATAGTCAATCAATCCTGATAAAGAATCATTGTAATTCCGTTCCCCGTTTATTGCCTTTACTGTAATTTCTCTTAAGCTGTTTTCACTAAGAAAAGATTTTGGTATCTCCTTTATTGTTTTTTTACAGCCGAGTATAAATAGGGAAAGC
Source organism: Ignavibacteriales bacterium (assembly GCA_003141435.1). GTDB lineage: Bacteria > Bacteroidota > Ignavibacteria > Ignavibacteriales > Ignavibacteriaceae > Fen-1301. The sequence goes on along the minus strand of PLLW01000076.1, from coordinate 7,321 downwards.
AGAATAAGAATAATAAGTTTACGCATTTGCTTCTTTTTTCATAATTATTTGTATGCTTACGTTTCAGTTAAATTGTTTATAGAAAAATGCTGAATTAAAATATCAGTTTTTTTATTACCTATCAATTTTTTAAGTGTATCTTTATTCGCAGTTCTTACGGCAGCTAAACTTCCCAATTCCTTTAATAGGATTTTAGCAGTGGAAGGACCGATTCCTTTAATGTCAGTTAATTCTGTCTTAATAGTCCGTTTGCTCCTTCTATTCCTGTGGAATGTGATTGCAAAACGATGGGCTTCATCTCTTATATGCTGAAGAAGCTTTAAACCTGACGAAGTCTTAGGAATTGATTCTGGCTCGGAATTCCCTGGAAAGAACACTTCTTCTAGTCTTTTGGCTAGACCTATTATATTGTAATTGCTATATCCTAATTCGTCTAATACCTCCATAGCACATGAAAGCTGCCCTTTCCCTCCATCTACCATAATAAGATCCGGCAGGGAAGCATTTTCTTCTTTAATCTTGGAATACCGCCTGTAAATTACTTCACGAATGCTTTGGAAATCATCAGGGCCATCCACCGAATTAATTATGAATTTCCTATAAAGGCTTTTCTTTGGTTTTCCTTCTTCAAATACGACCATACTCGCAACGGTATCGGTTCCCTGTAAATTGGAAATATCAAAGCATTCAATTTTTTTAGGGAGCGCTTTCAACCTCAGATCCCTTTGCAAAGCAGCAACAGGATAGGGGACATGTCCCTCGTGTTTCATCTTCTGTATCTGTATCTCTTTAAGTTGATAAAGTGCGTTTTGCTTACACATGTTAACCAGCGATTTGAGGTTGCCTCTCTGCGGTACTATGAACTTGACTTTATGTCCCGCTTTTTGATATAGCCATTCAATTAATGGTTTTTCATCATTAGGTATGGTTTCTAATAGAATTTCATTTGGTATTTCCACTAATTCATTATAATAAAATTTTATTGCAGAAGTATTTATTTCCTCAATCTCTTCATCCATTTCAACACTCAGATGGAGTTGTTTTTTACCTACGAGCTTTCCGTTCCTTATATTAAAAATGGAACACGCCGAATCCTTCCCTTCATAAACAGTGGTAATTACATCCCTATCCTCAAAATCTTCGCTTACTACCTTCTGTTTAGCTGATATGGCTTTTAGTTGATCAAGTTTGTCCCTTATTCCTGCTGCCCTTTCAAATTCAAGGTTCCCCACTAAATTTTGCATCTTAATATTTAATTCCTGTATAAGATCATCTGTCTTACCACGTAAAAGCTTAATGACTTCGGAAACCATTTCAGAATAATCTTTAGATGAAATTAACCCTTCGCATGGCCCATCGCATTTCCCTATATGGAAATCAAGGCATACTTTGAATTTTTTCTTTTCTATCGATTCATTCGTAATATTTAAATTGCAGCTTCTAATCTTAAATATTTGGTTTATCATCCTGAGAGATGATTTCATATTCCTGACTTCTGTATACGGACCGAAGTATTTGGAGCCATCTTTTATTATACTTCTGGTTGAAAATATTCTTGGGAAAAATTCATTCGTTACTTTAATATAGGGGAATGATTTATCATCCTTAAGATTGACATTGTATCTGGGTTTAAACTCTTTTATTAAGTTATTCTCCAATACAAGTGCCTCTATCTCGTTGTCGGTTACTATCAATTCAAGGTCTTCAATTTTACTTACCAGGGCAATCGTCTTGGGAGAATTCATGCTTCCATGGAAGTAGCTTCTTACCCGGTTCTTAAGGTTAAGTGCCTTCCCGACATAGATAATCTTCCCCTTTTCATTCTTGAATTGGTAAATGCCTGGACTGTTCGGCAGGTCCTTTAGCTTTGCTTTTAACTCAGGAGACATTTTTATCTCATTTCGTTTAACGTAAAATTAAGATAATAGTGCTACTAATAAAATGTAAATTGTGCTCTGAAAGGTTATTGAACAATGCTGATAAGTAATCAGTGTGATATCCTTGATAAATTTTGATTTAAAGTGGTTTCCGTTTTTATTTATCCCATAATGGACCGCCGGATTTTGTATTCCTCAATGATTGATTAGGGCAGAACCATATTCTTGGGTATAACAACAATCCCACTTTCTGTTACAGTGAATTTCTTTTTATCTCCTTCGAGATCAAAGCCAATCTCATATCCTTCTGGTACATTAACATTTTTATCTATTATGGCTCTTCTTATCCTTGCATGTCTCGCTATGTTGCAATTATTCATTATTATAGAATCAGATATATAAGAAAATGAATTAACTTTTACGTTTGGTCCCAGAAGAGATCTTTCTACCAAACCTCCTGATATAATACATCCATCACATATAAGTGAATTGAGGGTTCTTCCTACTCTTTCCTCTTCATGAGAAACTGTTTTTGCCGGAGGGAACTGGTATTGGAAAGTTCTTAAAGGCCAGTTGGCATCATACAGGTTGAATTCAGGTGAAATGCTTATAAGGTCCATATTTGATTCATAATAGGAATCTATTGTTCCTATATCCTTCCAATATGGCTTTATTTTCTTATTCTCATCTTGGAATTTATATGCAATAACCTTTCTTCCGGTACTTACCATGTACGGAATTACATCTTTACCAAAGTCATGACTCTTAATTTTTTTTGTTTCCATTTCTTCAAATACATCTCTTAAAATACCTACGTTGAATACATAGACGCCCATGTTTACAAAAGAAAATCCCGGTTTATCTGGTATCTCAGGAGGATTTGCTGGTTTTTCAACAAATGATTTGATATTATACTGGTCATCAACTACTACTATCCCAAAACGTTGGGCTTCACTTCTGGGTACATCTATGCAGGAAATAGAAAGATCAGCTTTCATGTCATTATGATATTGAATCATCTTTAGGTAATCCATTTTATAAATATGATCACCGCTTAAAAGTAATACCCACTTTACTCTTTTTGATGGAGAAACTAAATTCAGATTTTGATAAATTGCATTGGCAGTTCCCATATACCAGTCATTATTTAATTTCCTTTGCGGAGGTACAGGATAAATAAATTCTCCTAGTTCAGGATTAAATATGCTCCAGGCTTCAAAGATATGTTGGTTTAATGAATCTGATTTATATTGTGCCAAAACATATATCTGTCTTAATCCAGAATTCAAACAATTTGATAAAGCAAAATCGATTATTCTATATTTCCCGCCGAAAGGGACTGAAGGTTTGCTTCTTTTAAGCGTCAATGGATGTAGCCGCTCACCTTGTCCGCCGGCTAATAACATTGTTACCGTATCTCGTAAAACCGAGGAATCCGGGAAAGTCATATTTTGTCCTCTCAAGTTAAACATCAATAATATATACAATTAACACATTATAGGCAATTTCAGAAATAATAATATTATTATTAGTTTTGTCGTATTATTATTTCTCATATCTATTTCCAACAACCGGGTTATTTTATTAAATATAATTAATGAGTAATTGGATAAAAGTAGTCTTCCTGATAATGATTTTCATTCTTGCCGGTTGGATATTTGCCCCAATCCAATCTAAGATCGATGTTCTGCATTATGATCTCAGTCTTGACCTTTATCCCGATAATAGTATTTTGAAAGGCGATGCATTAATTACCTGCTTAAGGTTAGATAAATCTTCGTCTGAGGTTGTACTCAATTTTTATGATAACTTGAAAATTACGGGTCTGTCGGTTAATGGTCTGAAATCAGAATATTCAAACATGGATAATCTTCTCCACATAAAATATGAAGGCATCACAGATACCTTAAAAGTGGAAGTAATTTATGAGGGAACTCCCAAACATGTAGGATTATCGGGGTTTGTATTTGGAGAAATAAATAAATCAAATGTTGTATATAATCTAAGCGAGCCCGATTTTGCTTCATCATGGTTCTCCTGCAATGATGTACCAACCGACAAGGCGCTTTTAGATATCAGGATTACTAATGATACTTCAATGGTATCGGTTTCAAATGGGATTTTAAAGGATATTCGGGTAAATGGTGCTAGGAAAACTTATCATTGGAAAACCCTTTATCCTATTGCTACTTACCTGGTTTGCCTTTATTCAGCCAATTATGTAACATTTTCAGATAAATATATCTCGCAAGACAGGCAGGATACTCTCCCAATACAATATTATGTTTTTCCAAACCATCTTGTGAGCGGGAAGATAGATTTTGAAGATAATCCTAAGGTTATTGATTTCTTTGCCAAAACATTTGGCGAATATCCTTTTATTAAAGAAAAATATGGGGTGGCTGAATTCCTGTGGCAGTCAGGTGCTATGGAACATCAAACCATAACCGGTATTGGGTCTAATTTTATCACCGGCAAGAAATATTTTAATGATGTGTATGTGCACGAGCTAGCACATCAATGGTGGGGGGATGCAATAAGTCCCTCTGACTGGAAGGATATCTGGCTTAATGAAGGATTCGCCACTTACTCTGAAGCACTTTATGCTGAACATATCGGCGGCAAGAAAGCTCTGCAATCTGTTATGCTAAGTAAGTTTAATAACGATTTTAAAGGCACACTTTATGACCCTAAGGATAATTTATTCGGATCAACCGTATATGATAAGGGAAGTTGGGTATTGCATATGCTAAGAAAGGAAACGGGGGATTCCCTTTTCTTTCAAATATTAAGGACTTATTTTGCAACATATAAATATAAAAATGCTTCTACTGATGATTTCAGGAAAATATGTGAGTTAATTACCGGAAAGGATTTTAATAAATTTTTCGATCAATGGGTGTATATCGGCATAGGTAAAATTGAATTGGAATATGAATGGTCCGTTCAAAGAGCTTCCGCAGGTTTTAATGTAAAAATCACTACTCTGCAGACACAAAAAGGATACGATACTTATAACTTCCCCTTAGAGTTCAAATTTAATATCGATTCCAGTACGAATGTAGTGAAAACTTTTTTTATAGATAGACGTCAAAAAGTTTTTGAGGTAACCCTGAAGGATAGGCCCAAAGATATTGAACCGGATCCTTCTGATTGGCTTCTTGCAGATATTAAAAAGAAAGAGTAATCTCGTTAGTTGAATTTTCTTTTAGATAATAATTGTTTAATTCATTAGGTTTTTGTTGTGAATAATACATATTTATTTATTTCTGATATCCATCTGGGACTTCAGGACAAGGCAACTGAAAAGGAAAAGGAAAAATTGCTTGTTAAATTCCTTGTCTTTGCACAGGAGAATTGTTCGGAATTATTTATCGTGGGCGATCTGTTCGATTATTGGTTTGAATACAAAAGAGTATATCAGAAAGGATTCTTCAGGACATTAACGGCATTGCAGGATTTAACTATGTCAGGCGTTAAGGTTCATTATTTTATCGGAAATCATGATTTCCTGCACCGTGATTTCTTTACTAACGAAATTGGTGTGGAACTCCATCAGGATGGCATTGAAAAAACACTAAACGGGGAAAAGTTTTTTATCGCACATGGTGATGGGCTTGTAAAAAATGATATGGGTTATAACATACTGAAATCTATACTTAGGAATAAAATACTCCAGAGGCTCTATTCTTTTATTCATCCCGATATCGGAGTATCTCTGGCAAGCTGTACTAGCAAATCGAGCAGGGAATATACTTCCCGAAAGGATTATGGGGAAATTGATGGCTTGTTTGAAACTGCCAAAAAGAAAATTGATATGGGGTTCGATTATGTGCTCTTTGGACATTTACATAAAAGAATATATGAAAAATATAAAAATGGGTATTACATCAATTTAGGTTCATGGCTTTCCGCCCCTTGTTATGGAATATTCAAGGAAAATAAATTCGAAATTGTAGATTGGAAATAAGATGGCTAATATGAACGAGGAATTCGATTATAAGAAATATTTCAATGAAATGTCTGGCAAGAAAAAGAAAAGGGGAGGGGGAGACAAAAAAAGAAAAAGAATATTACTTTCTGCTCTGGGTGTTATTATCCTTGGTCTGTTTATATATATATTCGTCGGTCTTCCTTCACTCGAAGAGCTGGAAAATCCTAAACAGCAGCTTGCCAGTAAAGTATTCACTTCTGACGGAGAACTTCTTGGACAATTCTATATTGAGAATAGGATTGAGACTAAACTCGATTCCCTCCCGAAAAATTTAATATACGCCCTTATTGCTACTGAAGACAGGAGGTTCTATAACCATTGGGGTGTTGATATGGGACGCTTTGTAAAAGCTATGATCAAAAACTTACTTACATTCTCCCATGAAGGTGCAAGTACAATCACACAGCAGCTCGCCAAGAATCTTTACCAATTGAAAGCCGGAAGGGAAAATATTTTCGGAACCGGTATCCGTAAGATCAGGGAATGGATAACTGCCATTCAGATTGAAAAGACTTATACTAAAAATGAAATCCTCGAGCTTTATTTTAACGTATCTTATTTTGGTAAAAGCGCCTATGGGGTAGAAACCGCAGCCAGAGTCTATTTTAATAAAAAGGCAAAGGATCTTACAGTATCAGAATCCGCATTGTTAATTGCCCTGCTAAAATCCCCGGAATATTATGACCCGGTAAGAAAAAAAGAAAATGCTTTAAGAAGAAGAAATCTTGTAATGAACAATATGGTCGTTACAGGATATTTGAGTGAAGTTGAATACGATATTTATAAACAACAACCGATTCTCTTAGCTGCCGGAAAACTTAGTGGATCAAAATCAGAAGCTCCCCATTTTATGGAATATGTACGTCAGCAAATGGAAGCTATGGCGGATAAATATGGATACGATCTTTACAGGGATGGATTAAGTATATATACAACTCTCGATATGCGAATGCAAAAAATAGCTAACAAAGCTGTTGCCGAACATCTTAAAGAATATCAGGAATTGTTTAATAAGTATTGGGACTGGAATAAAAACAACGATCTTCTTATTAGCTTTGTGGATAGAGCTATTAGAAATACTAATGAATATAGGGACGCTTCCGATGATAGGGAAAAAGCCAGAATATATAACATGCTCAAAAACCATAGGGCTTTTGTCGATTCAGTTAAGAAAGCCGAATCTACTATTGAGGTCGGCTTTGTTTGTATTGATCCTGGCAACGGACAAATAAGAGCAATGGTTGGCGGGCAGAACCAGGAATTTGGAAGAGGGCTTAATCATGTTACAGGCATAAAAAGGCAGCCCGGCTCTTCATTCAAACCTTTTACTTATATAACAGCAATTGACAATGGATATTTCCCGGCTTATACATTGTTGAACCAAAAGTTCAATTATAAAGGTTGGTCTCCGGATAATGCTGGGGTTGAATACGGCGGGTACATGACCCTG
>PLLW01000117.1 GCA_003141435.1 Ignavibacteriales bacterium | reverse complement strand
GAATCCATCTGGCGGATCGAAGATCTGTTCCGTTCCCTGGAATGTCCTGTGCGTTTGTCGGAAACAGGGATCGTGGGTATCAGTAAACAAAAAATCTTTGAAACACTGGTGATCAATAAGGTGAGCGGGGCGAATTATAAATTGAAGGAAGAAGATTTGAGGAAGATTGTGGAATTGTTTTTGTAGAAGATCGCTAAAATCTTTGGAGTTGTTTTTTTGAAAACGATTGATAGCCCGCAATCCTTTTTACGTTTTATTCTTGCAGAATTACAAATTCCTCTCAGCTTGGGAAACATCATAATTTAATAAACGAATGTGTTTCCGCGGATTCCCTTTGAATAATTTTAATTAAATAGACTCCTTGAGTAATGTCAGCAAGGTTCAATTTTATGAGATTTTGACCTGCAAAGTTTTGCGATAGTATAAGGTCTCCTAATGTAGAAAAAACTTCAATTCTTCCGGATGAAAATTTATTGAATTTAAGAAACAGGAAATCAACCACCGGATTGGGATATATAACAACTGATTGCGTCTGCAATTCAAGATTTGATATATTTAAAGGATAAGAAACGTAACAAGGATGATTGTAAAAGAAATTAAAAAATTCTGTTCCGGGAGTAAACTGGATAGCCGGGTCGGTATAAAATTCACCCGTCTCAATGTTGACACCCGCCAATGTATTATCAGCATTCTTAAAGTAATAGAGACGTTTGAATGGATCTATTGTTGCCATGTCTGAATAGATAGCCATTGTAATATTCCCTGGTGATATATACGTTACCAATCCTGTTTCCGGGTTAATTTTCGCAAATTTTCTTCCATTGGTCATATTTCCTGCTAATCCGTAAATAGTAGAATCCTGGCAGTCAAAGACAATAGGGCCAAAGGTTCCATATGAAATGTTTACCGTCGGATCAGAAAGAGTATTACCAGTTGCCAAGTCTACCCCAACTATTTTATGATTGGCGGAGACATAGTAATACACACTCGTATATGAATTTATTGCATTCCCTGCAAGTACACTTATCTGATCCGGTAAAGGATTACTTGAAATAATATGAACAATGCCTGTACCTGGTTCTAACCATGATAACCTGATGTCTGCATTCGTGGTATCAAACGATAACCCATATAATGTCGAATCCGGACAATTATAATTCATCTCAATAAAGATGGAATTCGTCAGTTCAGTCACCGGGTTTGAGGATAATAAATTTCCCGTATTCAGATTGAATGCCAGGAGCACAGAATCATCTACCTGATAATAAATTCTGTGAATAGGATCTATTGTCCTACCAACTGTACTCTCTGAATAAGGATAATTAGTACCGGAGATGGTTGTAACTACTCCTGTAACAGGATTTATTTTTGCCAATGTTAATAATAGATCCGGGGGATTAGCATTTACACCATAAATTACCGAATCGATCTGGGCCTGAGCGATCGTGGCACTAAAAATCAGCAAGAAAGCAAGTAACTTTTTCATAGGGCAGGATTTACTTTTTAAAGTTTTAAGTGAATTAGGTTGATTTAATTTTCAGAATTTCAAATTCTGCAATGTTTTGAACGGAATTTTACGAATTATGAATGACCTCTTCTAATCTCTTTTGGGGTTAGTTCCCCGCCGCTTGGGGCGAATAAGAATAATTTAAACAACTAAGATACCCCGCTGCTTGAGGCGGGGAACTTCATTACCTGTTGAGATAGGGACAAGGTATATTCTCAGCAAGGAATCTAATGTAATATCAAACAAGGTTGCTGCTAATATAACTGCTCCTCTGTCTGTTTCTTTATTAAATTCTTCTTGAAGGAGATTATCCCAGAATGATGGATTAATTTCAGTTTTGCTTAATCTTTTTTCTTCTTTTGTTGGCATATCGCTTATTTTAAAAATGGCAACTAACGCCCCGCGGGCAGCCGCAGTGCGGGTTTTAGCAGATTTTATATTTGAGTTTCGTAATCACGTTCATTAGCTTCAACCACTTTCCTTACCGACAAAACCCGCATTGAGGCTGCCTGCTCGTTAGCACCAGACCGAATTAAATCCTTAATTTAGAAGGGTCCTGCCGCGTATCAAAAAGGGACAATATAATTAAAGAATCATCAGCTGTAGTATAGTAGATGGTTAAGTTTTTTGAAAAAACACACCGATGAACCTGCTTCTTTTTTAAGGAAATTGGATAGGCTTCAGGAAATAATGATAGGATTAGTAATTGTTTCTCCAACTTTCGAAAGAACTTCTTCAATTCTTTTGGCGTCCAATTGGATTCAAGGTAGGCAACAATACTTTCAAGATTTTTGGTGGCTTCTTCAGTCCACCTAATCTTTAAGCCATTTTTCATATTTTTTTCTTATCTGATCATGAGGGTGAACCTTCCCTTGATGAAGATCATTTAAGCCTCGATCAATAGATTCCTTTTCTTTTTCAGATAACTGATTCCACCAATCTGCTTTTGAAGTAGAAGGAACATCAATAATATTCTTGATAAGATCAATCAGGTCATTGTCTTGAATCTCGCAGATTCTTTGAATGATATCTAATTTTTCGGCAGTTATATTCATTTTGATGAGCTTTTTACAAAGATACAAAACATTTGGAATTTTTATTAGCGTGGATTATTCGGTTTGGTGCTAACTCACTTGTATGCGCTACAAATTAGCGCATTATTTTTGATTTTTTCCCTAGCAAACCAGGAAACAAATAATCATCCCTTTCTCTCTTCTCTTCTTCACTTTAATATTATGGGTACCTCTAAAAACTA
>PLLW01000014.1 GCA_003141435.1 Ignavibacteriales bacterium | reverse complement strand
CCAGAGCCATTACCAGTTGCATTTTTATCTACATAGTAAATATTAGGTAATGTGGTAATAAATTGTAATCTGGGATTTATAGATTTACCGGCAGTTATCATGCTATCTATAGTAGTTTGCTTAATATATCCAAGATTCAAATTGTTTTGTAAGTTTCTAATAGCATACCCTGTAAGGTTTGAATATCTAAGAGATAAATTCGCTATCTCTTTAGCCCAGCTTATAAAATCAAGACGATATGGTTCAGAGTAATTACATGTCTGGCATATTGGCGGAGTTTGACTAGGGGGTAATAAAGAAACCCAGACTGATATCCCCGTCATTTTTGCATTCGGAAGGAAAGCTATAAGATCTGTCCAATCATTCGGCCCGGATATTGTCATCAGTTTTGTTTGTGCATTAATAGGCGGAATAAAAACAAAAAATATTATTGATAACTGAATTACGGTTAAAAATAATGAAACTTGTTCAGTTAGCTGGTGAAAAGATGGTATTTTTTTCATATGTTTAATCATTCTCCTAATTGCTTCTATAAAAATTTCTTTTTTCATATAATCTAAATAAATTCCTAATGTAAATACATTATGTGTGCAAAATATAAATAATTAATAAGTCTTTTGTTAGTACTAAAAATTATTTGAGAAGAACCATTTTGTTTCTGGAAACAAACCCATCGGTTCTCAACTCATATACATAAATTCCACTTGGCATATTATGTGCATTAAATATTAAGGAATAGCTTCCGGACGGTTTATTTTCATCCACAAGTGTATTAACCTCTTTACCAAGTAAATCGTAAATTTTGAGTACTACTTTGCTTGCTTTAGCTATGCTGTAATTTATAGTCGTACTCGGGTTAAAAGGATTGGGGTAATTTTGACTAAGAGAGTAATTATTAGGAGTTAGATCTGCTGAGACTTCTATTTCTTTACTATACTGAAAATCACCGTTGTTATCAATCTGTTTCAGCCGGTAATGGATTGTATCGCCGATAGGATTTTTATCGATAAATGAGTAATCTTTTGTAGTAGAACTAGTTCCATTGCCTGCAATGAATCCTATTCCCACCCATGATGAGTTAGTATTTCTTTCTATTTCAAACCCATGATTATTTATCTCAGTCGCTGTTTGCCATTCAAGGGTAATACCATTTTTCCCGGATATGCCTTTAAATGTGGTTAACTCTACAGGCAAAGCCGGGTTACTTAAAGTGATATTATCAAAGTTGTAATCTGCTAAACCTCCGTTTCCTGCGGAATTTAATCTTATGACCACCTTATCTATATTATTATAATTGAGCGTTAACGTTTCCCAGGAAGTAGTATTTAGAAATGAGCGTGTGTATTGTAAATTCGAACCATTCCACCCCTCTATAACCAGGCTGTCAGTGCTTGTCTCACTAACCTGATATGCTGCCAAACTGATTAATTTAACCGGCTTGCCATTTGAGGTTGTGACGGTAATTTTATCTGTATTAGGGCTCTGAAAAATATAATAAAGACTCGTACTGTTGACATCAAAGTTGTAGCCGTAATTTGTATAAAAAACTTCATTACTTGAAAATGAATAGTTGCTTATTGAAAAATTTGAAGGCAATATTTGATTGCTGTTCCAGCCTTGATTATCGAAAGTAATTATATTTTGTCCAAATACATTTACAGTTGATAAAAACATTAGCATTAAAAAACTAATGATACTTACAAATTTCATATCTTCCTCCGTTACACTAAAAATATTATCTTACTCGTCATCGCATCTCTCAAGGGTGTTTATTTTTACTTGACGAATATAACTTTGAGGATAAGTTTGAACTATAGGGGGAAACCTGAAATAAATGGAGAAATCACCTGATTTTATAATGAAAAATTCATCAGATCCTATACGATATAAATCTTACAACACTATGTTTTATATTTTTTTATTTATAAATTGCATAAAAAATTATTGAGTTTGTGGGTTTAGAGAATGAAGGTTCAATTACAATTTTAATTGTCGAACAGGAGAGAATTGTAACAATGGATATTACCAGGATTCTCAAATCTATAGCGCATGAGGTTTCAGTAAAGATTTAGTGAAACAGAACCCAAGAACTTGATTTTAATGGATATCAGAATAAAAAGGGTTATTATATGGATGCATCCTTTAGAATAAACTCTAATGGAACAATAAAATAATATCAGAAAATGAAATAAACTGTTCAAAAAAATTTAGTAAAGATAAAATTCTCCCTAGGTGGATTGAATTGATAAAATAAATAGATAAAACAAATCACTAAAATAATTCAATTTATATGTTTAAAAACAAAACTCTTCTAATAACCGGTGGCACAGGTTCGTTTGGTAATGCCGTTTTAAGAAAATTCCTTAGTTCCGATATAAAGGAGATTCGTATCTTCAGCCGTGACGAAAAAAAGCAGGACGATATGCGGATTGAATATAAAAATGATAAAATTAAATATTATATAGGCGATGTGAGGCATTTCGACAGCATTAATCAGGCTATGGTTGGGGTAGATTATGTCTTTCATGCAGCTGCCTTAAAACAAGTGCCATCTTGTGAATTTTATCCAATGGAAGCTGTTCGTACCAACATACTGGGGGCTGAAAATATGCTGGAAGCTGCATACCGCAATAATGTAAAACGTGTGGTGGTTTTAAGTACGGATAAAGCTGTCTATCCTATTAATGTCATGGGACTATCAAAAGCCATGATGGAAAAGCTGATGGTAGCCAAATCTCGGTTACTGGAACCCTCAAAGCAAGTTTTTTGTGCTACCCGTTATGGTAATGTTATGGCTTCCAGAGGTTCTGTGATTCCCTTGTTTGTAAAACAAATAAAAGAAGGCAAACCATTAACCATTACTGATCCTAAAATGACCCGTTTTATGATGTCTTTACAAGAATCAGTTAGTCTGGTTGAATTTGCATTCACTCATGCAATTCCCGGAGATATCTTTGTACAAAAGTCTCCCGCTTCCACTATCGAGCACTTAGCATTAGCACTAAAAGATATTTTCAATGCGTCTAATGAAATGAAGGTGATTGGTACTCGCCACGGTGAAAAATTATACGAAACGTTATGCAATCGCGAAGAAATGGCAAAAGCAGAAGATTTAGATAATTTTTTCAGAATTCCGGCTGATAATAGGGATTTGAATTATGCCAAGTATTTTGCTGAAGGTGAAGTAAAAGCTTCTGTTATGGAGGACTATAATTCAGATAATACATATAGACTAAATATGGAGGAAACAAAAGAAAAGCTTATTTCATTAGATTACATACAGAATGAATTGAAAGGATAATTATGATTAAAATAATGACCATTGTTGGCACTAGACCAGAAATAATTAAACTAAGCCAGGTAATAAAAGAATTAGATAAATTTTCTAATCATATATTAGTTCATACAGGCCAAAATTATGATTATGAGTTAAATGAATTGTTTTTTGAGCAATTAAATGTTAGGGGACCTGATTATTTTTTGGAAGCAGTTAGGGGAACTGTATCTGAAACTATTGGTGATATTATCTCTAAAGCGGATAAAATAATTAAGCAGATTAAGCCTGATGCTATTTTAGTTTATGGTGATACAAATAGTTGTCTTTCAGTTATTCCCGCCAAAAAAAGAAAAGTACCTATTTTTCATATGGAAGCAGGGAATCGTTGTTTTGATCAAAGAGTGCCGGAGGAGGTAAATAGAAAAATAGTTGATCATTTAAGTGATATCAATATGCCGTTATCTGAACAAGCAAGAGACTATTTAATAGCTGAGGGTATAAAATCTGAAACTATAATAAAAATTGGTTCGCCCATGATGGAAGTGCTAAATGCTAATATGGATAAAATTTTAGCATCAGATATTTTGGAAAAAGAAAATTTAGCAGAAAACAAATATATTATAATGAGTATTCATAGGGAGGAAAATGTTGACTCTCCTGAAAATTTCGCAAACTTGCTCGAATCAATAGAAGAGATAACTAAAGTATATAAAATGCAGGTAATCATTTCAACTCATCCAAGAACAAGAAAAAAATTAGAAGAAATAGGCTATGGGGATAAAAATGACTTAGTAAAATTTTCAAAACCTTATGGTTTTCATGAATATAATCATCTTCAGTTAAAAGCTTTTTGTGTCGTTTCTGATAGCGGCACTATTACAGAAGAAGCCTCTATTTTAAATTTGCCTGCTATCACAATTAGACAAGCTCATGAAAGACCTGAAGGGATGGATGAAGGTACAGTCATTATGTCTGGATTAAATAAAGAAAGAGTTATTGAAGCTATTGAAGTTGTGACAAAGCAGCATAATACAAATAGAATTATGAAAATAGTAAGTGATTATGATGTAGATAATGTGTCTAAAAAAGTTTTAAGAATTATTTTATCATATACCGATTATATAAATAGAACAGTTTGGCACAAAAATATTTAGAATTATGAAAAATAAAGTGTTAGTTCTGGGTTCAACCGGGTTAATTGGTCACCAGGCCTATAATTATTTAAAGTATAATTCAAACTATGAAATGCTAAATATCGCATATAGAACAAAATTGACTGATGATACAATCCTTCTTGATGCAAGAAATGAAATTAGTTTAATAAATACGATACAAAAGCTAAATCCTGATTATATAATTAATTGTATAGGTATTTTAATAGGCGGTGCAAATAAAGATCCTGAAAATGCAATATTTTTAAATGCATATTTGCCTCATCGTCTTATGAGACTTGCAGATGATTTGGGTGCAAAATTAATCCATATATCAACTGATTGTGTGTTTTCGGGTAAAAAAGGTCAATATATTGAAAATGATGAAAAGGACGGCAAAGATACGTATGCTAAAACAAAAGGTTTAGGTGAAATTATAAATGATAAACATTTGACGCTGCGAACATCTGTAGTAGGTCCGGAATTGAAAATTGATGGTGAAGAATTGTTCCATTGGTTTATGTTGCAAAAAGATAAAATTTATGGATTTAGAAAGGCTATTTGGTCCGGTGTAACAACTTTAGAATTAGCAAAAGCAATTAAGTGGGCAATTGAAAATAACATATCAGGGCTGTACCATATAACTAATGGTAAAAAAATTAATAAATATAATCTCCTTAAATTATTTAAAAAATATACAAAAAAAGAAATTGATATAATTCCTTTTGATGGAAAATCTATAAATAAAAGTTTTATTGATACAAGAAAAGAAATAAATTATCAAATACCTGATTATAATACTATGATAATAGAGATGATCGACTTGATGAAAGAAAACAAGAATTTATATTCACACTATAATGAAATTTATCATCTTAATCATAAAATAAAGTAAATCATGTACCTTTATTTATCGATTACAGTAAATCAAAAAATTCTTATGTCCAATAAAGCAAATTATTTAGAGCTATGAAGGATTTCATTTTTACTATTGATGTAGAAAGCTTTTCTTTTGAAACTAATAATTACGATGATAAAGTAATTCATAGACTTGAAAATGATGCGATGCCGAAATTATTAAGCTTACTTCATAAATTTGAAATTAAAGCCACCTTCTTTTATACTGCGTCATATCTTAAAATATCAAAAGATTCTTTTTTTGAGGTGATAAATCAAGGACATGAAATTGCTTCTCATGGTTGGGACCACACAGAATGCTATGATAAAATGAGTTTAAATGAACAAGTGAATTTTTTAAAGAAATCAAAAGATACTGTTGAAGAATTAGCTAATAAGAAAATCTATTCATTTAGAGCTCCTTTTTTAAGAATCAACTTCGACACTATTAAAGCTCTTGAAATAACAGGATTTAAAATTGATTCATCGGTAGCATCAAAAAGATTCGATTTTATGTTTACCACCGGTGCTTTGAAAAAGTTAGCGCTTTTATCCGCACCAAGTGGATCATATATTCCATCACGGCATAATCCTTATAAAAATGGTAATTCTGATATTCTAGAGGTTCCAGTCTCTGCATATATTTGGTCATTAACTGGAACACACTTAAGAATTAGTGAATATCCCACAAAACTCTTAGCCATGTATCTCATTAGTCAAAAAAAAATCAATCCTCAGGTATTTTTGCTTCATCCAAATGAGCTATTGGCATTTACAAAAAAGAAGACATTCCGAAGAGGGAATATCTTTCAAGACAACATAAGACATTGGATTAAAATGAAAGATTTAGGTGGTGAAGCTATCACCAAACTTGAATCATTCATTGAAGGAATTAAAAATGACGTTAAGTTTAATTCTTTATATAACTACTATAAATTACAAAAATCAGAATGATTTACCCTCTAGTTGAAAATAGTCAAATCTTAAGAAAAATTAAATTTAATGCTTAAACAAAATATAGACTTATTGTATAAACGCCTTATAACCTCTAGGAAAAGAATTTTCCATATATGGTATGAGTTTACGAAAAATATAACCTGGTTAAAAAAGGTTATTTATTTTCAGCATAGATTTTTTCCAATTCCATTATTTTTATATGATTATCTCTTTCGTTCTAATATCACAAAAGTATTATTTCACTTTTATGGATATCATATTTGGGCTTACAAATATGGTGTGAGAGAAGGGAATCATTTAGCTTATTGGAATAGTAAGGATTCTTTATATTGGCATTTTTGGCGTCAAGTTGATAAAAATATTAATATTAAAGATGTTTTGGCGATACCTAAAATAACCGCTTGTCTTCAAAACAGTGAATTAATAGCATGTGAGTTGGGTTTTGGTCTTGGAAAACATTATCGTCAACAGTGGAGTAACAATAAATTAAAAGAATATCTAGCTGTAGATACTAATAAATTTGTATGTGACTACAATAGAAAATATTACAAAAAGATTAAGAATTTAAGGGTAATTAATTTATCTGCAGAAGATTTTATGAACTCGGAACAAAACTTTGATATATTAATAGCAAGCGGGCAAGTTTTCGCATACATCGAGCCGAAGCTTGTAGATTATATAATCCATAAATTGAAGGAAAAAGGGGTAAAGTATGTTATTATACTTGGCGAAGGGTGTATGACAGAAGATATTCTTTATGGAGATGGAACACATGAATATAATTTTAAGAAAAGGCTGATAGAAAGCGGTTTTACCGATAAGCAATTTTATTATCAGGAGGATGATAGTAAAGTTCTTAAATATTTTGTAATGTGTTAAATTTTAATAACTAACTGATGATTTAATTATTTTTTCAATTGTTAAGTATATTATTATGCTGTTTTATTTCCATTTTTTGTTAGTTCTTTCAATTCTTTATGAACAATAATAAGAAGAATAAATTTAAGCCTATCAAATGGGAAGATTTATATTTGAATCATTCTACGATTGGAAATGATTACTTTGATTTATTCTTTCAACCTCTGAAAAACAAAGCAGTTCAATTCTTTCTTAAGAGTAAACAACAAAAGAATGAAATATTATTAGAGATCGGTTCTGGAAATGGACAAATGTTAAAGTTTTTTGATGATTTAGGTTTTGTAACAATCGGTATGGATATTAATTTCAAATTGTTGAAAACCAGCCTTATTGAAAAAAATTTAATTTGTGGTGACATTCATAATTTGCCTTTTAAATCACATTCAATATATAATATCTATTCTTTTAGTGTTCTGCAATATTGCGACCATGATAAGGTGTTTTCTGAGATTAAAAGAGTTCTAAAACCAAAGGGGAAATTAGTACTGATTGAGAATATGGGAAGGAATCCTTTTTCAAGTCTGTATCGATTCATTCACAAGAAAAAAGGATGGGCTTATCCGCCATTTCAAACTCCTGAGAAATATATCAATTGGAATCAACAAAAAATGGTTAGTGAGTTTTTTTCAAATGTCAGATTTCAACCTTACCATCTAACAACACCTTTAGTCATGTTGGCTTATAGGATATTTCCAAACACAAAAATTGTCCATAAAATATTATACATTTTGTTTAATATATCTAATTTATTTGACCATGTATTTCTAACAATATTACCATTTTTATCTAAGTTTTGTTGGAGGGTCATTATCTTTGCAAAAAATAAAGAATAATAAAATGAAAGATTTCACACTTAATAGTTATGAAAAATTGTTACGTAAAATTGGACCTCGGGATTGTACATTATTACATTATTTAAAGAATAATGATAGTGAATATATCATTCGTCACGATGTTGACAAGTCACTAGGTAATGCGTTAAAAATGGCAATGATCGAATCCCAATATGAAATTAAGTCCTCCTACTATTTTAGAGTAAAACCAAATCTATTTAACAAAAATATTATCAATAAAATTTATAACCTTGGTCATGAAATTGGATATCATTATGAGGTTATGGATAAAGCTAAAGGAGACTTGATATCTGCGAAAAAACTCTTTGGAGAAGAATGGCCTTTATTCAAAGAATGGAACAGTAAAACAGTTGCAATGCATGGTAATCCATTAACAAGTTATAATAATCTTGATTTTTGGAAGAATAATAAGTTATCCGATTATGATGTCAAGGGAGAAGCGTATTTATCAGTAGACTTTGACACTATTAAATATTTTACAGATACAGGTAGAGGATGGAATACATCTGTTTCATTCAAAGATAAAGGGAACAAAGTATTAATAAAGGTTTACAGTACAAATGATCTTATAGAATATATTAATAAGACAGAAGATAGATACTATATAATGACTCATCCCCAATATTGGTCTGATAACCTCATTATTTGGATTAAAATTAAATTTTTAGAATCTATTAAAAACATTATAAAAAGGATTATTAAAAACAAATTAAAGCACTAAAAATAACAAAGGCTATATTTGACCATATTCAAAAGTCTATTGGGGAGAATAATGACCTTTAAAATTAGTTATTTTTTCTGGAACTAGTGTCAACATTAGACATATCTTTATAAAATGTTATGGGATATCTTAAGCTATCATTATGATTTTTTATCATTGGCAATATCTTGTATCCTTTATTTAACATTATTCTCGTAAAATCGTTATGATAAACATCTTCAATTCTTCGTACGTAATTATCATTCGACCAATATGGACATATTATAATTTTTGCTAAAGGAGATGCCAGTAATTCTAAATTTGCTAACCAGGCAGAGAGAGGTAATACTAATTTCATTTTAATAAAACGATCTGCACTAAAAGCGATCTTAATCCAGATTAGAGAATATTTCCTACGTTCCAAGGTTTTTAATTCGCGAAAAAGATTAATATTATAACCATTTGTAAATGATTTAAGTTTATTAAAAGTAAAAAAGATGGGGTCGAGTTCAACAAAGTCAATACTTTTTGCCCCACCCTCATAACAAATATCTAAAGAATCTCCATAGACCGGACCAATATCTAAAAAATTTTGTCCCATTAAATCAATTTTTAAGTAATCTATAACCGCTTTGAAATCTTTCCTTTTTTTATTGGATTCACCTTTATACTGTAAGAATAAATCATAGTTAATTTTTTCAACGTAGATAAGAAATTCTTCCATTGAGTTAATAGAGATTAATTGTTGTCTATGAAAGGACCAATGTCTCCTTACTTCTAAATATCTTTTAATAAATCTCCAAACCCCCAAAAACTTATTATAATGTTTTAAGATAAAAGATCCTATTTTGAAAAAATAATTTTATTTAAATTTAATTATCGATTAGGCTTATACTATTCCAAATTCCATCTGTATATAAATAACTAAATTTAGAATAAATATCAAGAATTCTTAATTTATTTTAGTAATGAATACTTAAATCAGTTGTTTTCTAATTGATATAGTATTTCTCCGCAATAGTCTTCACTTTAGGAACTGAATTTGAATATCCATATATTTTTAATGTACTTTCAAATCCTGTTCGGATCCAATGGAAGGGTTTAGGTATAAATGTCCTTACAGATGTTATCTCAGATTATCTATTCGTTACTGAAGATAGTGGTTTGACCAATCTTAAAATAGAAGGTATTCTTGAAGAAAAAGTATTCTTTGTTAGGAACTGTATGATTGATAGCCTTTGCAGCTATATTGAAAAAAGTAAGCAATCGACTATAATGAATGACCTGGATGTGCAGCATCAAAATTATGTTCTGGTCACGCTCCATCGTCCGAATAATGTTGATCAGGCTAAATCACTGCGCGAAGTCCTCATCATGCTTAATAATTTAAGCAAAGAACAGAAAATTATCTTCCCGGTTCATCCGCGCACAAGAAATAATATAAAATCATTCGGATTGGAAAATATTTTAAGCACAAATATCATCGTAAGTGATCCTATTGGCTATCTCGATTTCATTGCACTGATGGCCAACGCTCAACTCATATTAACAGATAGTGGTGGTATTCAGGAAGAAAGTACATATCTCGGTGTGCAATGTTTAACATTACGTGACAATACAGAACGTCCGGTAACTTGCACGATGGGTACGAATACCCTTATCGGTACAAACTTTAAAAAAGCCGAAGAAGCAGCCCTCCGAATCCTGCATGGTGATATAAAATCCGGGACTATTCCACCGCTCTGGGATGGTAAAGCAGCAGAACGAATAGTATCAATACTTTCTAACATTTGATCGGTTAATCAAGTTTCTTTAACAAAAACCAGTTAATTATTTTACGAAAAAAGGACATCATGAAAAATGTTTTTAGATTAATGTTTGGGGCGTTGGAAATTGCTTGTACGGGGAATTTAAATCTAAGTTTGGATGAGAAATGGAGAATTATAGTGGCAGGAATTATAGGTTTCTTCAATAAATGAAACTAGCTCAGATGATAAATTTTAATTAGGTGTTTGTCCAAGGAAATTTTCCATCATATCCTTTAGAATAAATCTGCTCTTTATCTAACATATTTTTTATTTTCTCTTTAAACTCATCAGTTGGCGAATTAAATTCTTTATAATCGAAGGATGGCATTAACTTTATTTGTTCCTTATGATCCTTAATAAAATCATCAAATTTAGAATAAAATCTGGCCGGAACACCAGCCACACATGAATTAGGTGGTATATTTTTATTCACAACTGATCCGGCGGCAATTAAAACATCTGGACCTATCGTAACACCCGGAAGAATAATTACATTAGTTCCAATATAACAATTATCCTTTATATCCACTTTACCGAGCCTTGTATATCCATTTGTAAATTTAAATGTAGTGGCATCATGGGCAAGAATAACTACCCCATTGCTTATAGAGCAATTATTTCCAATACTAATTAAATATGGATAACGAGGGTCTATAAACACTTCAGGCATTATCGTTACATTCTTACCTAAAGATAGTCCATTAGCTATAAGATGATTTAAATTTAGTTTATAACGTAACCAAGTATATTGACCCTTAATCTTTTTTAATAATTTTACAATTAAATTCATATATAACTTCCTGGCGATACTCAATCTTTTTGAATTCATATTATGTAATTTACTTACTTTAAAATTGTATTACTATTGTTTACATTTGAAATATAATTTATGGCTGTATTTTTAACGTTATTATTTCTACTAATTTATTAACAAACTCTGAGGCAATAACTTGTTGTCCCAATTCGTTTAGATGTCCGCCATCATCTGTGTAATCCTTAATAAGAGAATAATATAATTCCCCATTAACAACAATTGATTCTCTTTTGCCAGAAGGATATGTTGATTCGAATCCAGCAAGATCAAAAATATACTTTCGGGGATATTTTGTCAATAACAGCTCATTATATTTATTTCTATTTATATAGTCCCGTTGATCGTCTACATCACGATTTTTTATGAAATACTTTATACCATGAATCCAGGAAGGTTTGGATTTTAATGGAACAGTAAAATGAATAAATGTTATATTTGGATATTTATTTTGTAAAGAATCTATCATGGCCACATATGATTGAAATACTTCATTAATATTAGTTATTTTTGTAATATCTACAAAACATAATTTCATCATAGCTATTTCTAAATTCTTATTAGCAAGATTATTCACAATATCTGTGAACTCTTTGAATTTACTTTTTGGATCTCCATTCCTCCCAATATTTGAGTGAAAAAAATAATTTCCATCAATCTTTGAAGCACTCTTCAATTCCTTAATAAAAAATTCTTTACGCCCCCCTTTAGAAATTATTTTATTTATGCCTGAAATAATGTTTTCACCAACGGATTGATGCCCGAAATAAATATTTTTTTGACCAATAAGATTTATATTATTAGAAATTTCAGGGGTCATATTTTTACTCACATTGTTTTGACGCAATAATAATATTATTAAGACTAACAATAATACAAGAAATATATAAATTGATTTTTTTTTGATTATCATGATAAAATGTTAAATAATTATTTATTATTTTTTTGCATTGTATTAAATCAGTTGTTTTCTAACTGATATATTAATTTTTCGCAATAGCCTTCATTTTAGGAATTAAATTACCAATATATATGCTTTTAAGATAACTTCAAATTCTGTTTGGATCCATCAGGAGGGTTTAAGTGTAAATTCCACTGCTGTTTAAATTAATATTAAACGTCAATAAAAAGCGTAATATTTTGCTTAATTGGACAGATTCAGTTCTATAGCGGGATGGATAAGATAAAAAAATTGAGAAAATATTTACATAAATGTAGCAGAATCTTTATATCTTTGAACTAAATAATAATAAACACCTTGACGGAGTGGAGGAACATTCTTATAATGAGATAATTGGGTAATTTTTTGATATTACTTTTCTATCTAAATTCTCAAAATTGTTAATAAAAATTCTGGCATAATTTTTATTGGATTAAAAGGAACTAGAGTGTTTAATTATCAAAACAAATAATAAAAAGAATGAACATGCAAATAATTCCTATTAGCATCATTAAATAAATGGAAAATGTTCGGGGTTTCTCAATTGGAATTGGAACTCTTGGTCATCTTGACATAATGTTTCAAAGAGTACCTTTGCAAATTGAGCTTTTTCTTATTGAACCGTAACAATTTATAGAGTGAAGTAAATGGATTATATAAAAGAATTAAAAGAATTCGTAATAAATAATTTTATGTTTGGTCAGGGAGACTCGCTAGAAAACGACACTGATTTTTTTGATAAGGGAATAATTGACTCTACTGGAACTCTGGAATTGGTTTCATTTATTGAAGAGAAATATAATATATCAGTACTGGATAATGAGTTGATAAAGGAGAATTTATCTTCGTTAACAAAGGTTGATGAATATATTAAAAAAAAGCTTGCCTCTGAGTCAGATAATCATTAGAAAAACAAATATGTAAGTATTATTATATACATTTAATAACATATCTAATAAGCTGACTTTAAAATATAATGTGTGGCATAACCGGAATATTAAACCTAACCGAACCTAACATAATTTCAGTTGATGTTATTTCTAAAATGTCAGGACATCTCAATCATCGTGGTCCAAACGAATCCGGTTTATATATCGATGATTGGATTGGAATTGCTCAAACAAGGTTAAGTATAATCGATCTGACAGGCGGAACACAGCCAATTCATAACGAAGACAAAACACTATGGATTGTCTTTAACGGTGAAATATATAATTACATCGAATTGAAAAATAGTTTAATCAAGTTAGGGCACAAATTCTATACAAATACTGATACTGAAATTATTCTTCATCTTTATGAGGAGAAACAGGAAAATTGTTTGCACATGCTAAATGGACAATTTGCTTTTACAATTTGGGATTCTATAAATAGGAAAATATTTATTGCAAGGGATAGGGTAGGTAAAAAACCATTATACTATACTGTTTGCGGTGACCAATTTATTTTTGCGTCCGAAATCAAAGCAATTTTTGCCAATAATAAAGTGAAGCGTGAACTGGATGCTAAGGGAATAGACCAAGTATTTACATTTTGGACAACTCTTCCTGGAAGAACTTCGTTTAAGGACATAAAAGAACTTCCTGCAGGATCATATTTAAGCATAACTGGAAATAATGTAATAGTTAAACAATATTGGGATTTTGACTTTGCATTACCCAATGAACTTACTAATTGTAATTCAGATGAGATAACATCATATTCTAAAGAATTACTATTAGATTCAATTGGGATTAGGTTAAGAGCCGATGTACCGGTTGGTTGTTATCTAAGCGGAGGACTTGATTCATCAGGAATTACTACTTTTGTGAAAAATAACTTTAATAATCAATTGAATACATTCGGAATTCGATTTGAAGATGTAGATTTTGATGAAGGGCAATATCAAAAGGAGATGGTCTCAAAATTGCATGTTGAACATAAAGAAATACTTGCCACTAATAAAAATATTGGAGAACTTGTTCCTGAAGTAATTTGGCATACTGAAATACCTCTTTTGAGATTATCACCCGTTCCATTATACATGCTATCCGAATTAGTAAATCAGTCTGGTTTTAGAGTTGTGCTGACGGGTGAAGGAGCTGATGAAATATTCGGTGGATACAATATATTCAGAGAAACATTGATAAGGTCTTTCTGGGCAAAATATCCTAACTCTACTATGCGACCTCGGTTATTAGACAAATTGTATCCATATATATTTAAAGATAAAAGAAGTAAGGCAACCTTGAATTCCTTTTTCAAGATCGGTATTGATCAGCCCGCCACCCCCTTTTTTTCACATTTGATTAGATGGAATAATACTGCAAGAATTAAGAGGTTTTTCAGTGAAAATATTACCTCCTCAACGCAAGATTATGACACTTTATTAGAATTAAAGGATAATCTTCCGGAAAAATTTAACAAATGGGATGCTTTATCAAAAGCTCAATATTTAGAGATGAAAATATTTATGTCAGACTATTTGCTTTCATCTCAGGGAGATAGGGTTGCTATGGCGCATTCTTTGGAGATAAGAATGCCATACTTAGATTATAGGCTCATAGAATTTATGGGAAAGGTGCCATCTTATTTGAAAATTAGAGGATTAAACGAAAAATTCATCCTAAAGAAAATATATAAAGATGTTTTACCCCAATCTATTTTAAATAGACCTAAACACCCATATAGGGCCCCAATAAAAAATAGTCTTCTTAATAAAAATCTGCAATACGTTGATTATTATTTGTCAGATGAAAAATTAAAAAGTTATAACCTTTTTAACCACTCAATGGTAAAAATATTAAAAGACAAATTAACCAAATCAGAGAATTCAAGTGAATTTGATAATATGGCTTTAGTTGGTATCCTGACCACTCAAATTCTTAACGACAGATTTATTGAAAATTTTGATGCCCATATGATCAAACCTTCAATATTTGATATAATTTTCGATAGAAGATCAACCACCCATTATGACTATCATTCAAAAAAACAAAATTATTCTTAATATATAATTCTGTAGATTATTCTTTATGAAAGAACAAATGTTTCAGCCAAGACTTCTGCAGAATTTTTTAATCAATAATGCAGAAAAATATTATGATAAAGAAGCATTAATATTTGATAATAATCGTATCACATATGGAAGTCTGAATGATAAATCTACGCAATTTGCCAATTCATTGATTCATTTAGGTATAAACCGGCATGACCGCGTTATAATATTTCTTGATAATTCAGTAGAAAGCGTCATTTCGATTTGGAGTATACTTAAAACAGGCGCTGTATTTATAGTACTAAATGGGTCTATTAAGCCGAATAAACTTGAATATATAATCAAAGACTCCGGATCGAATTTTATTATAGCGGATTTAAGGAAATATGATGTTGTAAGCAGTGCTTTGAAAAACAACATGAGTGATATAAAAGTAATTTGGGTCGGTATCGATTCTGAAAATGAAAACCGGAACAATATTACTTCCTATTTCTTTAATGAATTAATTGATAATCAGAATGTTGGGATATCAAAGAATCTTGCAAATAGGTTAGATAAAATTATTGATTATGATTTAGCATCTCTTATATATACTTCCGGTTCAACCGGCGAACCAAAAGGAGTTATCAGTTCACATTTCAATATGATTTCTGCTGCGCGCAGTATTATTGAATATTTGGAAAATGATCATAATGATATTATACTAGATGTATTACCATTATCGTTCGATTATGGATTATATCAGATGATAATGAGCGTAATGTTTGGCGGAACTCTGATTTTGGAGACATCATTTATGTTTCCGATAAAAATAGTTCAGGTTATTGAGGAAGAAAATATAACAGGATTCCCGATAGTTCCAACCATAATTGCTCTTCTATTAAAGATGAAAGACATTGAGAAATATAAATTCAATTCTTTAAGATATATCAGTAATACCGGTGCCGCATTTCCTGTGCCTCATATTCAAAAATTCAATCAACTTTTCCCTCACATAAAAATATATTCAATGTTTGGTTTAACGGAATGTAAACGGATTGCATATTTGCCTCCCGAAGAAATTAAAACTAGGCCCTCTTCTGTGGGAAAGGCTATTCCAAATTGTGAAATATTTATTTTAGATGAGAATGGAAATGAAGTCACTAATGGAGAGATTGGAGAATTAGTCGTTAGGGGATCAAATGTTATGCGTGGTTATTGGAATTCTCCAGAATTAACTGAGAAAGTTTATAGAAAAGGATTGTATCAAGGGGAAACATTACTTTATACAGGAGATCTATTTCGCCAGGACGAAGAAGGTTTTTTATATTTCCTTGGTAGGAAAGATGATATGATCAAATCTAAGGGTGAACGCATAAGTCCGAAAGAAATAGAAAACGTATTATGTTCGATTCATGGTGTTGCAGAAGCTGCAGTAATTGGTGTACCGGATGAAATCTTAGGACAGGCTATAAAAGCATTTATAGTCAAAAAAGATGGATGGGAGATAGAAACGAATGAAATACTTTATTATTGTTCAAAAAACGTGGAGTCATTTATGGTTCCTAAATACATAGAATTTATTAAAGAATTGCCTAAGAGCCCTAACGGTAAGGTTGATAAAAAAATATTGAAGCAAGAGTTAATTAACCTATAATTATTCATTATAATAAAAATGATTGGTTCACAAAATTCAGAGGATGGATATTACTATGAGAAGTATGGTGAATACATTAACTCATGGTATATGACTCATTTGATGAATATGGGGATAAAAAATATAGGATATAAGGCTGAAGGGGCTACTATTACTGATTCAAAAGGAAACACCTTAATTGATTGTACTTCTGGATATGGCATCGGAAATATAGGACACAATAATCCTGTAATTATAAAAGCACTTGTGGATCAGTTAAAGAGGGGAGAGGTGAATACGAGGCCATATATTAATAAAATCCAAATTGAGCTGGCAGATTTATTAAAAAGCATTGCTCCGGGTGCATTGGAATGTTCTTATTTATTTAATAGTGGATCCGAAGCAATAGAAAATGCCCTAAAACTTGTCAGATTATATAAAGGAGGAAAGAAAATAATATCCATGAAAAAATCCTTTCATGGTTACACATTAGGTGCTTTATCTGCATCCGGGATTAACTCCTTTAAAAAAAGTTTTGAACCATTGCTCCCTGGATTTGAACAAGTTGAATTCGGAAAAATCGAGGAATTGTATAAAATAAAAGATGATGAGGTTGGTGCTATATTAATAGAGCCTATTCAGCATGATGCAGGAGTTAAAATTCCGCCCCAGGGATATCTAAAACAGGTCAGAAAACTATGTGATGAGAAAAATATCATTTTGATATTGGATGAGGTGATTACAGGGATCGGAAAAACAGGATATATGTTCGCTTCTGAATATTTTGAAATTGTTCCCGATATTTTGGTCATTGGGAAATCGCTTGGTGCAGGCTTAATACCAATTGGTGCAATCATTGCAAGAAAAAATCTTTGGCAAAGATTCGGACTTAGTTTCCCAATGTCTGCCACAAGTTATGGAGGGAATTCACTTGCTTGTCGCACTGCTATTGAGACAATTAAGTTTATCCAGGATAACGGAATACTAGAATCAGTTCGAAATAAAGAACTAATATTATCAGAACAATTAAATAAATTGAGCAGTCAGTATCCTGAGATTATTTTATCAATAAGTGGAATTGGGTTGATGTTTGGGTTAGAAATCACAAATAAAAATATTGCCTCTAGGATTGTTAGAGATATGATTGAAAATAATGTTATAGTCTATCAATCTTTTGGAAATGCCAATATAATAATGGTTGAACCTCCACTTGTTATTTCATTTGAGCAGATTTCAAAAATAAGTGAAGCTTTTAATAAAGTAATTTCACGTGTGTGTCCTGAGATTAATACAATAGGAAATAATTAATTACTCTGAATTTTTAGTTCTATGCATCATAATAATATGAAATAAAATAACAAATGAAGGGACAAAATGAACTTTGATAGAAATTCAATCTTAATTAATCCAAAAGAAGAAGTTGATAGAATTGTAGAGGCAATAAAATATTCAGTTCATAACATATTTAAAAAGAAAGGTGCTGTCATAGGGGTAAGTGGAGGTGTAGATTCTTCTGTTGTTTTAGCTTTAACTGCCCGGGCTTTAGGGAATGATAAAATACTTGCAGTTATGCTTCCTGAAAAAGAATCGTCGCTTGATAATATTACTTTTGTGAAAAAATTACTTGAGAAAGTTAAAGTTAAGTGCATAACTGAGGACTTAACTGATGCGCTGACTGGTTTTGGGTGCTATAAGAGAAGAGATAATGCGGTAAAAGAAATATTTTTTGAATATGATATAACTTACAAAATGAAAATAACTCTGCCTGCTGATAATGCAGAGACAAACAATCTGAACTTCTTTTATTTAGAAATTATTTCAGCGGAGGGTGCGATAAAAAAGAAAAGACTTCCGCTAAAACAATATCTGGAAATAGTTGCTGCCTCAAACTTTAAACAAAGAACAAGAATGAGTATGTTGTACTATTTAGCAGAAGTTAGAAATTTTGTGGTTATTGGCACACCTAATAAAAATGAACATGAGCAGGGCTTTTTTGTAAAATATGGTGATAGTGGATCCGACATTAGACCGATTAAACATTTATATAAAACCCAGATTTATCAATTAGCTGAATATTTAGAAATTCCTGATGTAATAATAAACCGTGTTCCCACATCAGACACATATAGTGCCGATCAATCTCAGGAAGAATTTTTCTTCAGATTACCTTTTAGTATTCTGGATAGGATATGGTTTGGATGGGAAAATGGAGTTCCCTATGAAAAGATTGCTGATATATTGGGACTATCGGTTAAACAAGTTGAAAATGTTATTATAGATATCAAAAGAAAAATAAGCACCACGGAGTATCTGCGAAGGGAACCTCTTGATATTAAATCAATTGAAAGTGAACTTCATTCTTAAAAAAATATAAAAAAAGGGTCTCATTGTATTGGTTTATGCGGGCAGGTGGGATGGTTTGGGATTTTATACAAATGAGACCCTAAAACTTTTATTTTAATATTTATTTGTTTTAATTCATATTTTAACCATTTCGACTTACGTAATTATTCTACGCAAAAATATATTTTTCCAAATCTATCTATTATTTTCTATTGGCTATGTCCGTTTCTTTTTTATTTCTTCCCGGAAAAGAAATAATATTTCAACCGCTTAAAACGTAAAATAATATTTCTACATTGTCAATAGTTGATAGGGGAAAGTAATATTTATAAATTCCTATCTATTAGTTAACATATAGCTACATTATTTCTCTAATTTAAACTTGGAAAAACTCTCTGCTTGATAATTTGATGTCCAGTTACGAAATAAAAAAGGCGCTGAAATCTTTCGATTTTGCGCCTATTGTGGGCCCGGATGGACTTGAACCAACGACCCTCTGATTATGAGTCAGATGCTCTAACCAACTGAGCTACGAGCCCTCAAAATTTTAAGTACGTAAAATAATATTTCTATCCTCCTAATGCAATAAAAAATACAATAATTTATCAATCCTTCCTCTTTGATTCCTTTACTTGATTGTTTGCCAAACTCACTTCCTGTTCATAAGGGAACTATCCTTTTCCCAGATGGAGTATTGTCCTGAGTCAAATTAAACATAAAATTCTTTCCCAAATTCATAAATATGGATAAACGGTTAAGAATTATTATAAAATATTTCTATGTTTATCCACCAGATATTAATAAAACAGGTAATCTTATGAAATCTAAACAAATTTATATATTCACCTCCTTAATCCTTCTCTTTGTGGCAACTAACTTCCCGCAGGATCTGCAGAGGAAAGACATTCCCAATAAATATAAATGGAACCTTACTGATATTTACAAGTCGCGTCAGGATTGGCTCGCCGATAAAGATAATATCTCTAAAAAAATTGATGAGATTGTTAAATATAAAGGGCATCTTGCCGAATCTCCAGATCAGTTATTAGATGCATTGAAAACTTTTTTTGATGCATATAAAAGTTTCTCCAGACTTTCTGATTACGCTTCCAGAATTAGCGATGAGGACTTAAATATCTCTGATAACCAGGCACTCCTGCAGTCAGCATCAACATTAGGGACAGAATTTTCTGAAAAAACATCGTTTCTTAATCCGGAAATATTAAAAATTGATCCCTCTAAGATCGAGATGTTCTTCAAGGAAATGCCTGCCCTTGCAGAATACAAAATGTTCATTGCCGATATTCAGAGACTTAGAGCGCATACCCTCTCGGAAGCTGAAGAATCATTGCTGGCAAGTTTTGGCTTAATTACAGATACCCCCGTTAACATATATAATATTTTTAATAATGCCGAACAACCTAGAGTCAAGATTTCCTTATCCGCTGGCGAAAAGGTTGACCTTACTTCATCTGCTTATACTAAATATCGCTCAACTAGTAATCGGGATGACAGAAAATTAATATTCAGTTCTTTGTTTAACAATTACAGCAAATTTCAGAATACTATGGGGGCTGACCTTACTGGGAAACTTAAGGTTGATTTTGTATATGCTAAAGACAGAAAATATAGCTCATCTATGGAAGCTGCTCTTAGTAGTGTTAATGTACCCGTTTCTGTTTATGAAAACCTTGTGCAGCAAATTCACAAGAGTCTTCCTACGCTCTATAGAGTGCTCGATCTTAAGAAAAAACTTTTGGGAGTCGATACACTCCATTATTATGACCTTTATACTTCTATTGCCAAAAAAGTAGATATGAAATTTACTGTTGATCAGGGTGAAAAAATCATTCTTGATGCCCTGAAACCCATGGGTAAGGAATATACAACGAATCTAAAATTTGCCTATGATAATAGATGGGTGGATTTAATGCCGTCCGAAGGGAAGAAGTCCGGCGCTTATGAATCTGGAGCATCTTATGATGTTCACCCATATATTCTTACTAACTGGAATGGTGATTATGAATCAGTTACTACTTTAGCCCATGAGTCGGGACATATGATGCATAGTTATTATTCTAACAAAAATCAGACTTATGCCAATTCACAATATCCTATATTTGTTGCTGAAATTGCTTCGACGATAAACGAAACTCTTCTAAATAACTATATGGTTAAAAATGCTAAGAATGATGATGAAAGACTGTTCCTTCTTGGAAACTATCTTGATCTTCTTAGAAATACTATCTTTCGTCAAACTATGTTTGCTGAGTTTGAATGGGAAATCCATAAAGTTGTTGAAAAGGGTGAACCTTTAACTGGCGAACAGATGAGTAGTATTTATTATAATATCGTTAAAACTTATTATGGTAATGACCAGGGTAAATGTATTGTCGATCCATATATTGCCTATGAATGGGAGTATATTCCTCATTTCTTTAACTATACTTATTATGTTTATCAGTACGCTACTTCCTTAATATATGCTACTGCATTTGCAGAGAAAATTGTTAATGAAGGACAACCGGCTGTCGATAATTTTTATAATATCTTAAAAGGTGGATATTCTGATTATCCTCTTAACCTCATTAAGAAAGCCGGTATTGATCCATTATCATCCGAAGCATTCGAAATTACTATGGACAAGATGAATAAGGTTATGGATCAGATTGATCAGATAATTGCCAAAAAGAAATAACAAAAAGGAATAGAGACAAAAAAGGCAGCAATAAAGACTGCCTTTTCCTTTTTCAATATTTATACTTTAACCACTTTACTACTTCCCCCCACTTAGGTTTCTTGCCTGTCATCAAAATTCCAACCCTGTATATTTTCCCCGAAATAGGGAAGATGATCAACAGAGTTGCAATATTAACAATAATCGAGATTAACATTTGCCATAGAGGTACGTCAATCAGACTCATTCTTGCAGGCATTATTATCAATGAGGCGAATGGAAACATTGAACCCACTTTAACTAAATTGTTATCAGGATTTCCCTGCATTCCCATTGCAATAAAGAAGGGGATCATTATTATTATCATTAAGGGCCATACTCCCGATTGTGCATCCTGGTCGTTATCAAATATGGCTCCTACAGATGCAAACATTCCCATGAATGTTATTAGCGCAATAAAGAAATTGAAAAGGAAATAAAGGATTTGTCCCATACTAAGCGTTATGGAATATTCCGGGGGAAGCGCAAAATAAGAAGTTGAAATAACTACCATAAGGGGGAGCATCCATATTGCCATTTGCAGTACACCCGTAATTGAAGTACCTATTATCTTCCCAGTCATCAATTCATTACTGTTAACCGAAGAAAGCAGTACTTCCACTATTTTGTTATTTTTTTCTTCAACTACCGCCCGCATCATCATAGTACCCGTAAATATTAGGCTGAAATAGAGCAGGAAAGAAAAAAGAAAAGATACGATTGTATTTCCCATTCCTTCTTCTTCAATCTTTTTATCTGTAGAAACTCTGAATTCATTAAAGTCCAGTTTCTCTCTTACATAACTTATTTCATCAGCAGTAAGTTTTTTATTTGCAAAATAGACCTGCAGAAGCACATTATTAAGAGGAGCTTTTAGTTTTTCAAATAATAAGTTGTTTTTAGGATTCTTTGAATAATACTCGATTTTCTTATTTATTAATGAATTATTAGGAATATATATTACGCCCGATATCTGGTCTTCAAGAATTGACTTCTTATTCTCATCAAGATATCTGGAAAAACTAATACTGTCCATAGTCTTATATAGAACAGATATTTGCCCGGTTTTCACAAAGGAGAGGGAATCAAATTCACTGTTTACTTTTTCTGTCAAACTCTTTTGTTCCGTAACTAGTACAAGGTTTGTTTTTTCATTTCCTTCATATGTCATTACATAAGTCTGAAAAGCCAAAATACCGAATATGAACAGTGGAATTAAAAGTGTCATTAAAATGAAAGTCCTGCTTAATAACCTGTTTTTAAGCTCCCTTTTCATTACAGCCAGGGTTCTTTTGTTAAACATTTGCTCCCTCCGTATTTAATCTTTTATCCTCACCTGTTGCTTCAATAAAAATTTCATGAAGCGAGATTTCATCGGCTGCAAATTTCTTTATTATAATATTCTTTTGGATGAGTTGTCTTAATAGCTCCTGAGGCTCCCCTCCATTCTTTAATTTAATGCTTTTCTCATTTCCATTATCCATTACTGAATCAACTATCCCCAAGTCCTTTAGGAACATTAAATCTTCTTCGCATGATATCAGAATATTCTTCTTGGCAAAACGTGTTTTAATCTCGCTCAATGAACCATGAAGGATTATTTTCCCTTTCTCAATAAGCGCAATATGGTCACACAGTCTTTCTGCAAAATCCATGAGATGAGTGCAAAGAATTATTATTTTCCCTTGTGATTTAAGTTCAAGTATTATTTCTTTAAGCAGGTCTGTGTTTATTGGGTCGAGACCCGAAAATGGTTCGTCCAATATTAGGAATTCAGGATCATGAAGAATTGTTGTAATAAATTGTATCTTCTGCTGGTTCCCCTTGGAAAGATCCTCTAATTTGGAATTCTTCCTATCGAAAAGTTCGAATTTCTTTAGATAATAGTTTGCCTTCTTCTCAATTTCTCTTCCGGTCTTTCCTTTTAACTCTGCAAAATAGAGAAGAGTGTCCCATACTTTCATTTTTTTGTAAAGACCTCTTTCTTCCGGAAGGTAACCGGCTTTATCCTTAAATTCCTGACCGATTTTTGTCCCTCTTAGAATTACTTCACCCGAATCAGGTAAATAAATATTCATCATCATTCTGATCGTAGTTGTTTTGCCTGCCCCGTTTCTGCCAATAAGACCGAAGACTGATCCTTCCGGAACAGTGAAAGATATGTGATCAACAGCTTTGATTTTCCCAAAGGATTTTGTGAGTTCCTTTACTTCCAAAACATACATAATTAACCTATGGATTATTTTATGGTATAGTAAAATAAATAAAATGATGATAATTTAATAATTGCTTATCATCAGAAAGAGTAGTTTTTAGCGGATTCTTTTAGGTTGAAATGAATCTTTCGGTTTTGATCTCAGATATTGCCTTCCCTTGTTCGAATGTTAGCTGGGATTGTATAATTCCGTTCTCATTATACATAACCCATTTCCCATCACGTTCGCCTTGTATATAAAATCCTTCCTCTTTTATAGTGCCATCTTCATAGTAAAAAGTCCATTTACCAATAGCTATATCATCTTTAAATGTTCCAGTTGATTCTATTTTACCTGAAGGGTAATAATAAGTCCATATCCCGTTATTTCTATTGTTTTTTAATTCTCCTGAAATAGCCAAATGATTCTGATCAGCATAAAGTCGAAATTTACCGGACTTAATTCCGTTTACCACATCATATTCCATAATATTATTTTCTACAGTATCCATTACAGTTCCAGTAAAAGGTTTATCGCTTCCATCCTTGTAAAGTATTTCATTCTTCGTAAAAACTCCCGATATAGGTTCTTCTTTTGGCTTTCTCATCATGTCTTTTCCTAATAACAACCCAAATGAAATTATTATTAAGATAAGAGCTATTATAATGTATTTTGATCTTTTCATATTATTTGCCAATGTTACACAAATGTAGTCAATAGAAGTGCCAATATGCAAAATCCTCTATTTCGATGTAATTTGCGTCTCAATTTGAGAAATAGTCTAAGTTTTGAATAAAAAGGGACAAAATTATGTATAAGCTAAACTTTTTTTTAGAAAAGTATCATGCAAATAATTATCCAGATCTTCGCGGAATTTAGGATGGGCAATATTTATTAATGCTTTTGCTCTTTGACGGATAGATTTACCGTATAACTCTGCAACTCCGAATTCTGTTACAACATAATGAACATCCCCGCGCGAAGTTGTAACTCCAGCTCCCAGTTTGAGGAATGGAACGATCCTTGAAAGTTCGCCTTTCTTTGCTGTTGATGGAAGAGCAATAATTGGTTTTCCTCCCTTGCTCCTGGTAGCTCCTCTTATAAAATCTACCTGCCCTCCGAACCCCGAAAATAATCTTGAACCGATGGAATCAGCACATACCTGTCCTGTTATATCTACTTCAACAGCAGAATTTATTGCAACCATATTATCATTCTGGGAAATAATAAATGGGTCATTTATATAATTAGTCGGATGAAACTCCATAAATGAGTTGTCATCTAAGAAATCAAATAACTTTCGGGAACCAAGTACAAATGATGTTAAAAGCTTCCCCTGGTGAAGTGTCTTTTTTTCATTTGTAATTATTCCATCTTCAATAAGTTTAATCAGTCCGTCTGAAAACATTTCGGTATGTATGCCAAGATCCTTTTTGCTTCCTAAGAATCCCAGAACAGCATCAGGTATAGCTCCTATTCCTAACTGAAGAGTTGAACCATCCTCAATTAAATCAGATATATGAGCTCCTATGTTCTGAAAAACTTCAAATTCATCAGGGGTTACAGTTTCTCCATGGGAATACATTTCTTTTAGGGGCACATCAGCTTCAATGCATTTGTCAATTTTATCAATATGGATGAAAGAATTACCAAGAGTTCTTGGCATATTAGGATTTATCTGAGCTATGATCATTTTGGCACTGTCTGCTGCGGGTTTTGTACATTCCACCCCGATGCCAAAGCTGCAGAATCCATATTTGTCGGGTGGAGATACATGTATAAGCGCAGTGTCAATAGGCAGAATATTTTTATAAAATAGTGAAGGGATCTCCGAAAGAAAGACAGGAGTAAAATCAGCCCTTCCCGCATTAACTGCACTTCGCACATTTGAACCGATAAATAAAGCATTATGGCGGAAATGTCCTTCCATTTCAGGCTCGATATAAGGCGCGATTCCGAATGTAAGGATATGGATGATTTCAACATTCCATAATTCTTTGTATCGGTTGGTCATTGCAGCAACTAATACTTCTGGAATTGCACATCCGGGATGAATATATACTCTCTGGTCTGATTTAATAAATGATACAGCCTCTTCAGGGGTACATAATTTCGACTTATAACTGTCAATCCATTTCATTTTAACTAAAAATTTATTCTGTTAATTAAAATATAATAATCTAAACGCAAACAAAGTACATTCCGATAGCAAGAATATTAAAATTTGATTTAATTTGTTTATACCTGTTTACTTGCGGCTTAAAAACCCGGGTTTTATAGTCGAACAAATAAGACTGCTTTATTTGCATAAATATATCCGAATTTCTATATTTACACGCTAAATTATAATAAACAGTTTGCCGGGGTGGCGGAACTGGTAGACGCACAGGACTTAAAATCCTGTGGGAATTTATTCCCGTGCCGGTTCGAGTCCGGCCCTCGGTACNNTAGCTCAGTTGGTTAGAGCGTCTGCTTGACGTGCAGAAGGTCATAGGTTCGAATCCTATAGAGCCCACTGATCTCTTTTTCCCGGAAATATTTATTATGAATAAAATTAAAATTTTCTTTCCTGACGGAAACTCCCGTGAATATGATGAAGGCATTACTGCATTAAAAATTGCAGAATCAATCTCTTCACGCCTTGCAAATGATGCTCTGGCTGCTGAAATTGATTCTGTAGTTAAAGATCTGAGTACTCCTCTTACTAAAGATTCAGTTGTTAAATTCCTTACTTTTGACGATGATAAAGGGAAACATGTTTATTGGCATTCTACTTCTCACCTTATGGCTCATGCTGTTCAGGCAATTTATCCTGAGGCTAAATTTGGAGTAGGACCTGCAATTGAATCCGGCTTCTATTATGATATTGATATAAATTCAAGCCTCACAGAGGATGATCTAAAGAAAATTGAAGATAGAATGATGGAATTATCTAAGGAAAATAGTTCTTTCATCCGTGAAGAACTGCCCAAAGAAAAAGCGATGGATTTCTTCGGTCAGAAAAAAGATAACTATAAAACTGAAATTATTTCTGAAATTCCTGACGGTGATATTATTTCCATATACAAAGAGGGAAGTTTTACCGACCTTTGTACCGGACCTCATCTGCCTTCTGCTGGTAAAATTAAATATGTTAAACTGCTTAACATTTCAGGTTCATATTGGAGAGGTGATGAACATAATAAACAGCTTCAAAGGATTTATGGCATCTCTTTCCCAAAGAAAAAAATGCTTGAGGATTACCTTGTGTTTCTAGAAGAAGCTAAGAAAAGAGACCATCGAAAACTTGGTAAACAACTCGACCTATTCTCTACTCATGAAGAAGCAGGCTCAGGACTTATTTACTGGCACCCTAAAGGTGCTAGGGTACGCCTTGAAATTGAAAATTTCTGGCGTAAGGCTCATCTTGATAACGGTTATGATGTAGTCTATTCTCCTCATATGGGGAAAAGCTGGCTTTGGGAAACTAGCGGTCATTTGGGTTTCTATAAGGAAAGCATGTATTCCAGTATGAAAGTGGATGAACAGGATTATTATATTAAACCGATGAACTGTCCATTCCATATTATGATTTACAAAACCCATCTTCGTTCTTATAGGGATCTTCCACTTAGATGGGCTGAACTTGGAACTGTTTATCGTTATGAAAAAAGTGGAACGCTCCACGGATTACTAAGAGTTAGAGGCTTTACTCAGGATGATGCTCATATTTTCTGTTCCCATGAACAGGTTGATTCAGAAATCGAGGAGGTTATCCGCTTCTGTATCTACATGCTTAATTCATTTGGCTTTAAGGACATGAATTTTTATCTCTCTACAAAACCGGAAGGCGCAGTAGGTGAAGATGCTCTATGGGAAAAAGCGACAAACTCCCTTCGCAATGCCTTGGAGAAACGAGGTCTTAGCTATAACGTTGATGAAGGCGGTGGAGCTTTTTATGGTCCCAAGATCGATATAAAAATAAAAGATGCACTAAATAGGGAATGGCAGCTAAGCACTATTCAGTTTGATTGGAATATGTCTGAAAGGTTTGACCTTAATTATATCGGTGAGGATGGAAAAGAACATCGTCCCTTTATGATTCATAGAGCTTTGCTTGGTTCACTAGAAAGATTCTTTGGCGTACTCATTGAACATTATGGAGGAGCGTTCCCCGTTTGGCTTGCCCCGGTTCAGGTGGCTGTTATCCCTGTGTCACAGAATTTTGTTGATTATGCGAAACAAGTAGTGAATAATCTTAAAAGTGAAGATATTAGGGCGCAAATTGACGAAAGAAATGAAAAAATCGGCTATAAGATAAGAGATTGGGAAACTAATAAGGTCCCTTATATGCTCATTATTGGTGAAAAGGAAGTAAATTCTGGTGGTGTTTCTGTAAGACAGCACAAAAAAGGAGATCTTGGGGCGTTGTCTTTATCCGATTTTTTGAGTAAAATTAAAGATGAAATTAAAAACAAGTTATAATAACAGCAAAGAGGTAACTTATCGCTCAAACTGAAAGTGTTCGTGTAAACGAGGAGATCAAATCTCCTAAGGTAAGGGTTATAGATGTTGATGGCACACAATTAGGAATATTTACTATAAGAGACGCAATGCGGATGGCTCAGGAGAAAACTCTCGATTTAGTTGAGATAGCTCCTATGGCTAAACCTCCGGTGTGTAAGATAATAGATTTTGGAAAGTTTAAATACGAACAACAGAAAAGAGATAAGATTCAAAGAAAGAATCAGACTGTGTCATTACTTAAAGAAATCAGGCTCCATCCCAATACGGATGTGCATGATTTTGAGTTCAAACTAAAGCATGCTCAAAATTTTGTTCAGGAAGGTAATAAAGTAAAAGTTTGTGTTATGTTCAAAGGAAGAGAAATGGCCTATACAGATCAGGGCGAATCTCTTCTTAAAAGAATCATAGAGAGAACTGAAGATATCGCTAAGGTTGAATCTCCTATTAAAATGGAAGGAAGGAATATGAATATTATTCTTGTTCCTGCTTCTAAAAAGCAAAAGAAATCATAATCAGGATATAATATATGCCAAAAATGAAGAGTAATAGAGGAGCAGCTAAGACTTTTAGAAAAACTGCTTCCGGGAAGTTTAAAAGAAAAAGCGCTTACAAAAGCCATATTCTTTCTTCCAAAAGTACTAAAAGAAAAAGAAAGTTAAGACGCGATACCTTGGTTTCAGTGGCTGAGGGTAAACGCGTTAGAATAATGATGCAATAAAAATAAGAGGTAATAAGAAATGCCCCGTTCGAAAAATAAAGTAGCATCCCACAGACATAGAAAAAAAATACTGAAGCTTGCCAAAGGTTATTGGGGTGCTCGCAGCAAAGTATATACTGTCGCTAAGAATCATGTCGAAAAAGGCTTGACTCATGCTTATAGAGACAGAAAGCTTAAAAAAAGAACATTCAGACAATTGTGGATTGCGCGTATTAACGCCGCCGCTCGTATTAACGGCACTACATATTCACGACTGATTAACACCCTCAATATAAAAGGTGTTAATATAAATAGAAAAGTTCTAGCAAGCTTAGCATTGGAAAACCCGGCTGCATTTACTGAGCTGGTTACATTTTCTGCTAATTAGTATTTACCCTCTTAAAGTTTAAATTGTATTATTTATCTTTGTGAGGGTATTATTTTAAATAAATTGAAATTCTGCGTATGAATTTAGATCAGATTACATCAGTATCAGGCGAATTTGATAAAGACCTTTCATCTGTTATAGTTCTTAAGGAACTCGAAGAACTTAGGATTAAATATCTTAGCAGGAATGGTATTGTTTCAGGTCTCTTTGAAAAATTAAAAGATGTTCCTAAAGAAGAAAAACCAGCAGTTGGCAATAAACTAAATGCGTTGCGGAATTATATTACCGAAAACTTTAACCTTGCAAAAATCAAACTTGAGGAGAAGGGGAGTGCTGGTAAACAAAGTATTGATTTAACTCTCCCCGGCACTCAGCGCCAAATTGGAAGTAAGCATATTTTAACCCAAACTGTCGATGAGATTAAATCTATATTCAAAGGAATGGGCTTCTCTACTTTTGAGGGACCAGAATTGGAATCCGATTATTATAACTTTGAAGCTCTGAACTTTGCCCCGGACCATCCTGCAAGGGATATGCAGGACACTTTCTTTATATCTAAAGATTTCTTGTTAAGAACCCATACTTCTCCTGTGCAGGTAAGGGTAATGAAAAACTATAAACCGCCTATCAGAGCAATCATGCCCGGCAGGGTATATCGCAGCGAAGCGGTAAATGCAAGAAGTTATTGCATGTTCCACCAGGTTGAGGGTTTGGTCATCGATACCGATATTACTTTTGCTGAGCTGAAAGGAACCCTTGTCTTCTTTGCAAAACAGTTCTATGGCAATGATCTTAAATACAGATTCCGCGCAAGCTTCTTTCCCTTCACTGAACCCAGCGCAGAAATGGATATTACCTGCTATATATGTGGCGGTAAAGGATGCAAAATTTGTAAATATACCGGCTGGCTTGAAATATTAGGATGCGGAATGGTTGATCCAAATGTCCTGATCAATTGCGGCATAGATCCTGAAAAATATACTGGCTATGCGTTCGGAATGGGTATAGAAAGAACTGCAATGCTCAAATATAATGTTCAGGATATAAGGCTCTTCTTTGAAAATGATTTTAGATTCTTAAAACAGTTTTAATCAGGAGATAAAAATGAAAATATCATTAAACTGGTTAAAACAATATGTCAACATTGACAATATTCCTCTCAATGAGATGCTGAACAAACTTACTCTGTCGGGTCTTGAAATTGAAGATGTTAATGACGAATCTGCCAAACTTAATAATATAGTTGTCGGATTTGTCAAAGAGAAAAAAAAACATCCCAATGCCGATAAGTTGTCCCTTTGTGTTGTATCTATAGGTGATGAAGATTTCCAGGTAGTATGCGGCGCCCCCAATGTTGAAGCTGGACAGAAAGTAATATTTGCAAAAATAGGTGCAGTAATTCCGCACGGCAATTTCACCATCGCCAAAGCTAAAATACGCGGCGTTGAATCTTTCGGTATGCTCTGCTCAGAATCGGAACTTGAATTGAGCGATGATCATTCCGGTATTAAAATACTTGATCCTGTCCTAAAGGAAGGCACCCAAGTCAGTGAAGCTCTCGGATTGAATGATGTGCTTCTCGAAATAGGTATTACGCCTAACCGTCCTGATGCACTGTCCCATTATGGTATTGCCCGCGATATCTCAGCTATTTATAATCTTGAATTAAAATACCCGGCGTTTAATCTTATTGAATCAAATCAGCAGATTTCAAAACTTGCCCGGATTGAAATAGAAGATACTCTTAATTGCCCAAGATATTCTTCTCGGGTAGTTATAGATGTTAAGATCAAAGAATCTCCTTTCTGGCTAAAGGAAAGTTTAAGGAAAATTGGACTCAGACCAATAAACAATGTGGTCGACGTTACAAATTTTGTTATGCACGAACTGGGTCAGCCCCTGCATGCTTTCGATCTCGATAGACTCGCAGGCAAAAAAATTGTAGTTAAGAGTACCGAAGCAGAAAGTACCTTTAAGACTCTCGATTCAAAGAATAGAAAACTATCCCCGGGAACCTTAATGATCTGTGATGCAGAAAAACCGGTTGCAATAGCTGGTGTTATGGGAGGCGAAAATTCTGAGGTAAGTGATAAAACCCAAAATATCCTTATTGAGAGTGCCTATTTCAATCCATCAAGCATACGGAAAACATCTAAATACTTAGGTCTTGGTACAGATGCATCCTATAGATTTGAAAGAGGAACCGATCCCCATGGAACTATGCTTGCAGCTAACCGCGCAGCTCAATTAATTGCTGAACTCGGAGAAGGAAAAATTGCAGCTGGTGTCATTGATGTCTATCCTGCTAAAATAAATGATAAAAAAATTACTCTGCGGATAGGTAGGATTGAAAAAATACTAGGATATCAAGTCCCCGAAGATCAAATTCTGCAGATACTCCAAAAGTTAGGTATAAAGGTACAAAGTAGTAACAAATCTGAGCTTCAATTATCCGTTCCTCCTTTCCGTCCCGATCTTGAAAGGGAAATAGATATTATCGAAGAAGTTGCAAGAATTTACGGGTATGATAATATCCCCACTGTTGAAAAGATCTATTCCACTTTGGCAAAGAAATATGATGAGTCTGCCTTCATAGATGAATTGAAAT
Organism: Ignavibacteriales bacterium; assembly: GCA_003141435.1. Classification (GTDB taxonomy): domain Bacteria; phylum Bacteroidota; class Ignavibacteria; order Ignavibacteriales; family Ignavibacteriaceae; genus Fen-1301. Next base: position 6,203 of record PLLW01000014.1, on the reverse strand, counting down.
CTACAGCCGTCTCTCTCGGGTTCTACGAGATGATTAACAACCCCCTGCAATCTGTTACCTCTGCTTCACTTATGGGCAATAAGATTGCTTTGCTCAATCCGCAAAGTCAGGATATGGCATATTTAAGAACATCACTTATCTCCGGTGCTCTTGAAGTCGTTTCCCGTAATATAAAGCATGGCGAAAGGAACCTTACGCTTTTTGAAATAGGCAACGTTTTTAATAAAAATAATTCTGAAGCTATAAATAGTTTCAACGATTTCGCTGAAAAAACTAAGCTTATCCTTGTTATTACAGGTAACCAAAGCGAAAAAGAGTGGAATAACCCCCAAATTCCTTTCGATTTCTATTCACTTAAAGGTTTGGTCAATAGTTTTAATAGTAAGTTTTTACTTGACAATGTTTTAAATGATTCCTATTATTTCACTCAGAATAGAATTTTTGATTATTCTTTCGAAAAAATAACTGGAAATGATATAATCGGATTCGGAGGAAAAGTATCTCAGCAAGTTCTTAAACAGTTTGATATAAATCAGGATGTCTTCTGTTTTGAGTATGACTTACATTCACTACAGGCTGTTTTGCCTTCTGGAAAACGTCATTACAAGGATTTGCTTAAGTTCCCTAAGGTATTGCGAGATTTTGCTTTTATATTCGATAAATCAGTAACTTACAGCGAAGTTATTGAATATATTAGTAAAACATCTTCCGGTTTGCTGAAATCGGTAAAAATATTTGATCTCTTTGAAAATGAATCTTTAGGAACAAATAAGAAAAGTATGGCATTTGCATTAGAATTTTATGATAATGATAAGACTTTGACCGAGGAAGAGATCGACAAGGAATTTAATAAACTCATAGTGTCTGTATCTAATAATTTTAATGCAAAGCTAAGAGGTAATTAATTGGCAGATTATTCTAGATATGATATCCTGATTAGGGACTTAAGCATAGTTGAGACTCAGGTCACTGTCCTTAACAATAAATATAAAGATGAACTCCAAAAAAATCAGGATTTGGAGAATGCGGTTAAAGAAATGAAAGCAGAAAATGCTTTTCTTGTTGAGAAATTGTCTAAATTAGAATCTGAACTTCAGAATTTACAGTCTGGCAATAACTTGGACTTATTCCATTCATTAAGTATGAAGGAGAAAGAAGAATTAAAATTAAAACTTAGAAATTTACTTTCTAAAATAGATTATCATATAAGTTCTTAATTTTATTGATCGTTTGATGGGTACACATATATGAGCGAAAAAAAGAAGCTAAAAATAAAAATATTTGATAAAGAATATTCTTTACTTGTCGAGAATGAAGAAATAGCCAAGGAACTGGCGGTTTACGTTAACAAGGTTATGGATGAAACTAAAGATGAACTCCCTGACCAACCGGTTCAGACTATTGCTATTATTGCATGCCTTAATATTGCTTTTGATCTATTCCTTGAGAAAAATAAAAATAGGGAATTTCTCACTCAGGCAACCGATAAAGTAAAGAAAATTAAGCTTCTGATTTCCGAACCTGCTGTGTCTGACCCGTCTTAAATTAGCACCGCACTGTCAGCCCGAAAACAATGAAAAACTAACTTTAATTGCAATTGGGTTTCTGACTTTCAGCGTCTATTACAGGCCTCATCCTTGATTTAGGTCATGGACTCAGGATTTATCCTGGGCAGTGGAAGCAAAAAGCGTTTGGGCAGATTCCCACAATGTGTGCAGATATGAGGTTTTTCCAGTGTTTCTCTGCGGCTGACATGTGCGGATTTATTATCCACATTGGAGGTTAAATGGATCCTTATTTGATTATGATCCCAATAGTTATTATTACAGCATTATTGTTCGGTTATATAGGGTGGATTCTTAATACTAAGAGTGGCAAAAATTCTAAGGTTATTGCTGAGGAAAAAGCTAAACAAATCATTGCGGATGCTCAGAAAGATGTTAGCAACCTTAAAAGAGAAAAATTACTCGAGGTAAAGGACGAATGGTATAAAAAGAAAGTTGAGTTCGACAGCGAAGTAAACCAGAAAAGACAAAAAATCTCTGCTCTCGAAAAACAATTGATCGCTCGCGAAGATAATATCGAGAAAAAATTCGATGTTGTTATTAAAAAAGAAAAGGAAACTAAAGATTTTGAAAAAGAACTCAATGAATCAAAAAAGGTTCTCGATACCAAAATTCTTGAAGTCCAAAAAATAGAAGCTGAACAAAATCTGAAATTAGAAAAGATTTCAGGGCTTACTTCCGAAGAAGCCAAAAAAATGCTCATGGAAAATATGGTCAACAAGGCAAAAACTGAAGTTAGCCATATTATTAAAGAGCTTCATGACAAGGTTAAAACAGATGCCAAAAAAGAAGCTCAGAAAGTTATCGTTCAGGCTATCCAGCGCACTGCCGCTGACCATTCTATCGAAACTACTGTCTCTGTAGTTCAGATCGTTAACGATGATATGAAAGGTAGGATCATCGGCAAAGAAGGCAGAAATATCCGTGCATTCGAAGCTGCTACTGGTGTCGATGTCATCGTCGATGATACACCCGAAGCGGTTATCCTCTCCTCCTTCGATCAGTTTAGACGTGAAGTTGCAAGGGTTTCTCTCGAACGCCTTATTACTGATGGTAGAATTCACCCCGCACGAATTGAGGAAATTGTTGAGAAGGTTAGGATTGAACTAGAGGAGGAAATGTTCCGCGATGGCGAAAATACTGTCCTTCAGCTTGGTCTTCATAACATGCACAAAGATCTTATCAGGCATGTTGGAAAAATGCGGTATCGCTCCAGTTACGGACAGAACTTGCTTCAGCATAGTATTGAAGTTGCCTACCTTACAGGCATTATGGCTGCTGAACTTGGATTGGATGCCAACCTTGCAAAACGCGCAGGTCTCCTTCACGATATAGGTAAAACTGTCGATAAAAGTGTCGAGGGTCCCCATGCCTTAATCGGTTATGAACTTACCAAAAAATATAAAGAAAATCCTATCGTGGTTAATGCCGTTGGCTCCCACCATGAAGATATCGAAATGGAAAGCCCAATCTCTCCTTTGGTGCAAGCCGCCGATTCAATCAGTGGTGCTCGCCCCGGTGCAAGAAGGGAACCCCTCGAAGGTTATGTAAAAAGACTTGAGACTCTCGAAGCTCTTGCCAAGTCCTTCGAAGGCGTTGCTAAAACATACGCAATTCAGGCAGGCAGGGAAATAAGGGTTGTCGTTGAACAGGATAAGGTTGATGATATCGTTGCAGAAAAACTCGCACATGATATAGCAGCCAAAATTGAAAACGAAATGGAATACCCTGGTCAGGTCAAGGTAACCGTTATTCGTGAAGTTAGGAAAATAGGTTACGCTAAATAAAATGCCGGCAGTAAAAAAAATAAAGGTTGGTATAACAGGGGGTATAGGATCTGGGAAATCTGTTTTTTCCGTAGCTATGAAGGAAAAAGGTTTCCCTGTAATCTTAGCTGATGAAATTGCAAAAGAAATCCTTGCCACTGATCCACTGGTAAAGGAATTAATAATAAAAGAATTTGGCAAGGAAGCTTTTCCTGGCAATAAGCTGGATAGAAAGTACCTTGCTGATAAAGTATTCCCAGATCCTGGTAATGTTGAAATAATAAATGCCATCGTTCATCCTCCCACAATTGAAAAGATAATATCCCTCATGAATTCCGAACTCCTCAAACAGAATATTGTATTTGTGGAGGCAGCCCTGATTTATGAATCCGAACTTGAGGAATTGTTCGATCTCATTGTCCTTATTACCGCCGATGATGAAATCAAAAAGAAAAGAAAAATTGCCCAGGGAATAAGCGAATCCGATTTCTTGATGAGACAGCAAAACCAGATCAAAGATGAGGAAAAAGCTAAACTCGCCGATTTCATCTTTGTAAATAATGGTGATAAAAAAGACCTCCATAAAAAAGCCGACCTTCTCCTTAAACTGATTGCATAATTATAGATAATATCACTCCCAAATCGGAAAATTATTACCTCTATAGCCTGCCTATATATTTTGAGTATAAGATGAGCGAGAGATGAGCGACTCAGNNGATACGGCTCAGTACACCAATAGTTCTGAACAAATCAATGAAAAAATAGCCGAAAAATGAGTCTTTTAATGCAAATTTATCCCCTCAACCCCATATAAACTTCCCTCAGATATAAAATTTACCTCCGTTACTCTCCCAATAAATTTTCCTCTCCAACAAATTTAATTGATTTATACCCCTACTAAACCTAAATTTGATATGACATTTATAGGAGTTTTTCGTGTCGTTCTTTAATAATTTAATTGTTTCTGCCGTACAAGTGATGCCTAAATCAGTTGTAGGTTTCTTTTCAAAAAGATATATAGCAGGGGAAATTATTGATGATGCAATTAGAGTAACAAGGGAATTGAACAAGCAGGGCATTTATGCAACAATTGATGTCCTCGGGGAAGCTGTAAAAAACAGGGAAGAGGCGGTTGATTCCAAAAACAAAGCCCTCGAGGTTCTCGATACAATTATTAAATTTAATCTCAAAGCAAACCTCTCAATTAAACCGACTCAGATGGGTATGGCAATAGATGAGGATTTTGCCTACGATCAGGTACGCGCTATTGTCCAAAAAGCAAAAGAAATAAATAGTTTTATCAGGATTGATATGGAGGATTCTCCTTATACCGATGCGACTTTCCGGTTACTCAGAAAACTTAAACAGGATTATAATAACGTGGGCGTTGTCGTTCAAGCCTATTTGAAAAGAACTTATGCTGATGTAGTCGTATTAAATAAGATTGGTACTAATTATAGATTATGTAAGGGAATTTATATCGAATCCCCTAACATTGCATATAAGGATAGAGAAGTAATCAGGAAAAATTATGTTAAGGATCTCGAATTAATGTTAAAGAATGGTAACTATGTTGGTATCGCTACTCATGATGAGTACCTCGTCAACGAAGCCTATCGCCTTATCCGGGAACTAAAAATCCCTAAGGATAAATTTGAATTCCAGATGCTCCTCGGCGTTAGAGAAGACTTAAGAAATAAAATAAATAATGACGGTTATAAAATCAGGATATATGTTCCTTTCGGTAAGGATTGGTACGCCTATTCTACACGAAGATTAAAAGAGAATCCACAGGTAGCTGGATATGTATTCAGAAATTTGTTCTCCCTCAGATGATGAATGTCCTTGGAATTGAAAGCTCCTGCGATGAAACTTCTGTTGCAGTTATTTCCGATGGAAAGCTTACTGCTAATTTAATTGCATCGCAGGATTTTCATGTTAAGTATGGTGGTGTCGTACCCGAACTCTCAAGCAGGGCTCATCTGCAAATAGTGTTGCCGCTTGTTAAAGATGCCCTTGCCGTATCAAATCTTGCTCTTAATGATATAGATGTAATTTGCGCAACTGCAGGTCCCGGTCTGATCGGCGCACTACTTGTCGGACTAACCTTCGCTAAAGGACTTGCCTATTCTCTAAAAAAACCTTTTGTCCCTGTTAACCATATCGAAGGTCATGTTTATTCCGGTTTCCTTATGCCGGATAAACCGGAATTCCCTTTGCTTGCCATTGTTGTTTCAGGTGGACATACTCTTCTGCTCCTCGTAAAAAGCTTTACCGAAATACAAAAATTGGGCTCCACTGTCGATGACGCCGCTGGCGAAGCATTTGATAAAGTGGCTAAGATGCTTGGACTTGGATATCCGGGAGGACCTAAAATTCAAAAAGCCGCTGAGTTGGGCAATAAAGATACAGTTACTTTCCCTGTCGCTGATCTTGCAGATCCCTTTAACTTCTCTTTTAGTGGATTAAAAACTTCCGTTCTTCGCTATGTCCAGAAAAATTTCAAGGACAATATTATTCCTGATAATGAAAGGAATAATATTTCTGCTTCTTTCCAGGATGCTGTCATACGTGCAATAACAAGAAACGCAGAAAGAGCCTTGCGTAAATATGATATTAAATCTCTTTCCCTTGTCGGTGGTGTCGCTGCAAATCAGCCTTTAAGAGATGCTCTCACTAATGTTGCTCTACAGTATAATAAAAAAATCGTAATTCCAGAAATGCAGTTCTGTGGTGATAATGCTGCTATGATTGCTTTTCGCGGTCTTAAATTATACGAAAGCGGCAAAAGGTTCGATCTTAGCTATAATCCATTTCCTGGCATTCCTGAAAACCATTTCTCCTCTTAATTCTAATCGCTACGGGGTAAGTT
>PLLW01000087.1:376-80451 GCA_003141435.1 Ignavibacteriales bacterium | reverse complement strand
TCCGATTTATTAAATCTCTTTTTTGCGCTAAAGTAAACTAGGGTGGCAATAAATGCGGCTAAAACGGCTATTATAAATAACATGTTGTCCTCACATCAAAATTTATGCATTAAATATAATTAAATATTAATTAACCTATTTTCCAACATCCGAACGCCCCCCTATTTTTTGTCAAAATATTTTATGTTCAGGGCTGAATTGAGCGCATATGATGCGCATTTCCCCGTACGCACTTCTTACACTCATCCCACACTAAAGCTACACTAATGCCGGTCGCCCAGCTTGTCCCTATTACAATATCAACCCAATCAATATATTATCTTTTTGATAAGCTTCGGACCCTTCACTTTCTTATTCGAATACTCAACTGCTTTTAATACTCTCTCTTTAGCAGATTTCAATTTGTCCTTTGAATCCGAATACAATTCAGCCAGAACCTCTCCCTTCCTGGTGGCATCACCAATTTTCTTATGGAATATAATGCCAGCTTTATGATCAATAATATCTTCCTTCGTCATTCTCCCTGCACCAAGTTCTAAAGCAGCCATACCAATTTCTAAATTATTAACGCTGCTTAAATATCCGTTTCCTGAGGAAATTGTTTCATAATATTTAGACTTCGGATATTTGTTCGGATTTTCAATTACATCAATTTTACCATGCTGTATCTTAACCATTGCAATAAATTTATCGTAAGCTTTTCCGCTCTTTATCATTTCTTTCGATATCTCTATCCCCTCTTCAATCGAAGAAGCTTTCTTTCCTAAAAAGATCATTGCACCCGCCAGGCTAAGGCACAATTCGTACAGATCTCCCTTTACCTCTCCCTTTAATACCAAAACAGATTCATAAACTTCAAACCAGTTGCCAATATAATTTCCAAGTGGCTGATTCATATCTGTAATAAATCCAATCACTTCTTTCTTAAATGCTTTCGCCGTACTGATTAATGAGTTCGCCAGAGTCTCGGCATCCTTCATACTCTTCATAAAAGCGCCGCTGCCGGTTTTAATATCCAGTACAAGCCCGTCAATCCCTTCTGCAAGTTTCTTGCTCATAATGCTCGCCGTTATAAGGGGAATCGATTCAACTGTTCCTGTAACATCCCGCAATGAATAAATTACTTTATCCGCAGGCGCAATCTCTTTCGTCTGACCAATCAAAACGACACCGATCTTCTTAACTGCGTTTTTATATTCCTCCAATGTCAGATCNNTCTATAACCTTGCCGCTGTATAACATGGCTTCGGTAAGGTACGATGTCTCGGCAACACTCATCCCATTTAAATATGACGCCATTAAAAATGCCGAGAACTGGTAATCGGGTGTTTTATTTTTGGTAAATGACTCTACAATAAAATTAACCTCGTTTCTTGATAATTCTTCCCTGTCTCTTTTCTTTTTGATTATTTCTATTACATTCATTTGCTTCACTTTTATTTATTTGTGGAACGAAATTACAAAAAGTCGTGATATTTTGCTATCTTGAATTGTTTCCGCCTCTATATTTGAGTATTTTGTAAACTTATTTTTCAACAAACCTGATGAAAACAAATGTCCTTTAGATATAGAACGCATAATTGCGGTGAATTAAGAGAAAAGAATGTCGGTGAACATGTCGTTTTGAATGGCTGGGTAGATACAAGACGTGACCTTGGTGGAATTATCTTTATTGAAATGAGGGACCGTTACGGAATTATGCAGGTGGTCTTTGAACCTACCTTTAATGAAGCTGCCCATCATCAGGCAAAAGATCTTCGCAATGAGTTCGTTATCGCAATCGAAGGAACTGTCAGAAAAAGACCCGCAGGAACTGAAAACCCTGCACTTCCTACCGGACTTGTTGATGTTATGATCGATAAACTTATAATCCTAAACGAAGCTAAAACTCCACCGTTCCCTATAAAAGACGAAACTGATGTTAACGAAGATATTAGATTAAAATACCGCTACCTCGATCTGCGCCGCCCCCGTATGCAGCATAACCTTATGATGCGCCATAAAATGTACATCCTTACAAGAGAATATTTCGATAGGAATAACTTCATCGAGGTCGAAACTCCTGTGCTCATGAAAAGTACTCCTGAAGGCGCTCGCGATTTCCTTGTCCCAAGCAGGGTCCATAAAGGAAAATTCTTTGCTCTGCCCCAGTCGCCTCAGCAGTATAAACAAATATTAATGGTTTCCGGTATGGATAGATATTTCCAGATCGTTAAATGCTTTAGAGATGAAGACCTTAGAGCTGACCGCCAGCTGGAATTTACTCAGATAGATGTTGAAATGTCTTTCGTCGATCAGGAAAATATTTTTGAAGTCGTCGAAGGTCTCATGAAGATATTCTACAAAGAAATTTGGAATAAGGAACTCTCGATTCCTCTGCCTCGCCTCACCTTCGACGAAGCTATGGAAAAATATGGAAGCGATAAACCCGACCTCAGATGCAGTCTTGAAATGGTTAACCTTAATCATGTCTTCCTCAATACTTCATTCAAAGTATTCCAGGATCAGGTTAAAGGAAAAGGAGTTATAACTGGACTCCTCGCCCCCGGCTGCGGTGATTATACAAGAAACCAGTTGGATGTTCTTACCGACTTTGTTAAAAAACTCGGCGCAGGTGGACTTATCTGGATGAGGGTTAAAGAAAATGATCTCGAAGCCCCTATTGCAAAATTCCTCAGCGATGAAGAAAAGAAAAATATCGTCAGTACCCTAAATGCAAAACCGGGAGATCTCCTCTTTATTTTATCAGGTCCCAGATTAAAAGCACTTTCAATTATGGGCTCGCTTCGCCTCGAAATGGCTAAACGTCTCAACCTTATTCAACCTGATGCTGATCCTAAACTTCTCTGGGTTACAGATTTTCCTCTCTTTGAATGGGATGATGAAACTAAAAGATATTACGCCATGCACCACCCCTTTACTTCCCCCCGTCTTGAGGATGTTGAATTCATGGATACTGATCCCGGCAGAGTAAAAGCCCGCGCTTATGATCTTGTGCTTAACGGAAGTGAAATCGCCGGTGGAAGTATAAGGATCCACAATTCTGAACTTCAGTCAAAAATGTTTAAAGCTCTTGGTATATCCGATGAAGAAGCAGAACATAAATTCGGCTTCCTAACCAACGCTTTCAAATACGGTGCACCACCTCATGGCGGTATCGCCTTTGGATTTGATAGGATGGCAATGATATTCGCCGGTGAAAGTTCTATCCGTGAAGTTATCGCATTCCCTAAAACAGCAAGCGCCGTTTCTCTCATGGACGATTCCCCTTCAACCGTCCCCGAAGAGGCACTTAAAGACCTCCATATTAAAATATGTTAATTGCGCAAAATCATTTGCGCTCATTTATCAGATCAATATATCTTTTGCTGCTATGCTTGGCCTTGGCAGCACATCCTTATGATGTAATAAGTTAAGCCTCTTTCTGCTTGAAATTCAGGTAATCCCCTATAATATTATTAAAAATTTATCCTTATATAATTCCATTAAATAATACTATTTGCTTGACAATCAAACAACATGCNNCTTTTGCTGTCGTTTCTGATTCACAGTTGTAAAGATAATACAACAGTTGTCGGAACAAGTAACGGTACAACTTCGGGTAATGTAACTTTGACAGTTACTTCACCTAAAAATGGTGATTCCTTAAAAGTGGCATCAACCACCACTATTCAGTGGTCAAGTAACTCAACTTCTACAGTTAAGATTGAATTCTCCACTAATGATGGTGCAACCTGGATAGTACTTGCAGACAATGTTGTGAATAACGGTGCCTACCTGTGGTATCCAATTCCAAACCTGCCGACTTCTCAGGGAATGATAAGAATAACGACTGATGATAAAGCAGCTATCGGTATTAGCACAGGTTTCTTTAACGTATTTAACACCGGGGCAAAAACTCTCGCCCTTTCAAAACCAAACGGTGGCGAAGTTCTTTATGTAAATGACTCCTTCAGAATAGAATGGGTCTCTAGCGGAATCACAAGTATAAAAATTGAATTCTCCTTAAACAACGGTACAACCTGGAATCCTGTTGTTCTTACTTACCCGGCAGACAGCAACTATTATGTGTGGAATCCAATACCTAATTCCCCATCTACCCAATGTTTATTAAGAATTACTGATGTTTCAGATCCTACGGTTACCGATAAAAGTAAATCAGTTTTTTCAATTACTTCTCCTCAGGTTATTCAAGTCTTAAGCCCAAATGGTGGGGAAAATTGGAATGAAAATTCAAGCCAGCCGATTACATGGTATAGCTCTCAGGTTAGTAATGTTAAAATTGAATATACATTAAATAATGGATCAACCTGGAGTACTATTACAAACAGCACCCCTAGCGTTGGATATTTCCTGTGGAGCGCTCTCCCGAATGTACCTTCTACTAATGCAAGAGTAAGAATCTCTGATGCTTCAGACGGTTATCCGTCGGATGCTAGCGATAGCGTTTTTACTATTTCCCCGCAGCCTGCTCTTAAAATAATTTCCCCCGATGGCGGTGAGAACTGGATGTCCGGCTCAAGCCAAATTATTAGATGGAATGCATTAGGAAAAATCATAGGCGGCGGCAAATCAAACATAAAATTAAAGAGTTCTCCTTATTTCCCTCTTACAATTGCCAATATTAAAATAGAATATACTACCAATAATGGTTCTAACTGGTTGTCTATTGTTCAAAGCACCCCGAATAACGGATCTTATCTCTGGTCTCCGGTCCCTTCCCAGAACTCTTCGTTATGCAGAGTAAAAATTAGTGACGCAGATGTAGGTGCCCCTTTCGCTATCTCTGACAGCACTTTTGTTATTTATAATAATATCCCAAGGGATATTTCTGTCAAAAGTCCTAACGGTGGCGAAATATGGCAGGCAGGAACTACTCAGGTAATAAGTTGGGGCAGCACTGGTGTTACCGCTGTTAATATTGATTATACTACAAATAATGGACTCAACTGGAATTCCGTTGTCGCAAATATTCCAAGTACAGGTTATTATTCATGGACTCAGGTTCCTAATACTCCTTCATCAAACTGCAGGATTAGGATTACTGACGCAGTTAATGGATTCCCCGTTAATCAAAGCACAGCTACATTTACAATAGCTCCTCCTCCGGATATTACTGTTCTTTCCCCCAATGGAGGTGAAACTCTGCAGGCAGGTTCTAATACAAATATCTCATGGACATCTACAAATGTAGCAAATGTTAAAATTCAATTCACTACTGATAATGGGGCTGACTGGAGTTTAATTATCGCTTCTACTCCAAGTATCGGTCAATATGTATGGCAAAATATTCCAAGTGTAAATTCTTCTCTATGCAGGATAAAAATCAGTAATGCTGACGGCACCGGTCAGCCGTATGGTATTTCTAATAATAATTTTACCATTACAAACCTTATTGTTCAATCCATAAAACTTACTTCTCCTGTTGGCGGAGAATCGTGGCAGGCAGGTACAACACATAACATAACCTGGAATGGAACTGCTATAAATTCTATTAAAATAGAATTAACCTCTGATAATGGAACTGATTGGACTATAATTGCAAATAATTTACCCGGTTCAGGTTCTTACGCGTGGAGTCTGCCAAACGTAAATTCAACACAGTGCAAGGTTAGGGTCAGTGATGCTGCTGATGGCGTTCCTTCCGATGTTAGCAGCCAGGTCTTTAGTATAAAACCTTTAGCAACTATTTCTGTTCAATCCCCTAAAGCAGGAGATGTTTATCAAGCAGGTTCCCCTGTCAATATACTATGGACCTCTACCGGAATTGAAAATGTTAAAATTGAATATACCATTACTAATGGTCTTCAAGATTCTTCTTGGTATACTTTGGTGAATACCACCCCTAGCAATGGTAGTTACGTTACAACTTTCTCAATTCCTTCTACTCTATATAGGATCAGAATCAGTGAGGCTCTTACTGGCTCCCCTATGGCTTACAGCGATGGAGTATTTACTATTTCCCCCCAGCCCTTTAGAACAATTAATATGGTGGCTCCTGTGGGTGGAGAAAACTGGCTAGATTCTACTTATCAAGTGATAAGATGGACTTCCACCAACATCGACAGTGTAAATATCATTGTCACTATTGATGGAGGAGCTAACTGGTCAACTATCGCCGCAAGAATTCCAAGTAACGGACTTTTAAATTGGTATGTCCCTCCTATGCCTCGCAGATCTGATCTTTGTATGATAAAAATAAGCGCGTTAGAAACTGGATCTCCTTCGGCACAATCCGGTTTCTTCTCTATACACTCTGAAAAAGTTTTAAGAGTAACCTTCCCTAATGGAGGGGAGTATATTAATCATAGTATTAATCCAGATACTGTAATTAAGTGGGTTTCTACTAAGATAAATAATGTCAATATAGAATTATCTGAAGATAATGGACAAACCTGGACTTCTCTTGTAACTAATTATCCTTCTACTGGTGCCTTTAGATGGATAATCGGTAATGTACTTCCGTCCACACTCGCGCGTATTAGAATAACAGACGCAAGCGACCCGACAGTTTCAGATATGAGTGACCTCTATTTCAACCTAAATGTTTTACCTGGTTTGAAGATAGTTCAGCCATCTGGAAACACCTTCTATCCGTCCGGCTCCGATATGAATATTTCGTGGAAAGGAAGTAATAAAATTTCCACTGTTAGGATTGAATACTCCAGTGATAATGGTAAATCCTGGAATTTAATAGCGGATAATATTCCACATGATTTTAGAAAAACAAATAGTTATACCTGGAATGGAATTCCTCAAGGTATTAAAGGAAATATTTTAATAAGATTGTCTGATTCAAAAGGACGATATTCTGATAGAAGCGGAAAAATAAATATTAATTAAGTAGTTTTGTTTTGTTAGAAAAATTGTTTTTATGTTATAAGGAGTCGATAAATTATTTTGGAGATTAAATGGCTTCTGATTTAATTGCACATATTGAAATACCATCAAAAGATACAGACAAGTCGGCGGAGTTCTACAGTAAATTATTCGGCTGGGAATTCCGCCCCTTTGGCAGAGGATATCATCTTTATAATACCCATAAGGGATTTACCGTTGGTTTAAGAAAATCAGATAATATTTCATCCGGCGATACCACTATATTCCATGTTAGAGTTGTCGGAATTGAGAGTTATCTTGATAAGGCAAAAAAACTCGGCGGAGATACTTATAGGGAAAAAACTATTATCCCCGCCATGGGATATTATGCCCTTATTAAAGATATCGATGGAAATATTATAGGGCTATTTCAGGGAAATTAACTTTCCCTCATTTTTTATGATAATAACGGGATATCCATAACCGGATATCCTTTTTTTTAGCATTGCTTATTTAGTTTAAGATATTTAGTTTAATAGTTAAATTATTTGGATTGTTATGTTTCTTTTGGCATCTATTATAATACTATCTTATTTAGTAGGTTCTATACCAACAAGCATTATTGTAAGTAAACTTTCTCATGGTATCGATATAAGAAATTACGGTAGCGGTAATGCCGGCGGTACTAATGTAATGCGCGTGCTCGGTTGGAAACATGGTCTGTTCGTAATTGTATTGGATGTTTTGAAAGGCGCCATTGCTGTCATTGTAATTGCCCGGCTCCATAGAGGCGCAATTCCATTTGAAAATGCAACTCCTTTTGATGATTTTACTCTCGTCCAGATTATTGCCGGAATCTCTGCAGTAGTTGGACATATTTGGACTGTATTTGCCGGATTTAAAGGAGGTAAAGGAATTGCCACTGCTATGGGAATGCTTTTAATGATTGTTACCGTTGATATGCTTGTAGCCGTTGGTGTCTTTATCATTGTTGTTTCAATATCCCGTTATGTATCACTCGCCTCAATAATAGGAGCAATCGCCGTTCCATTGACCCTTATTATTAGAGAAAATATCTTTCATGTCGATGTCCCAGGTTATAGCACACTTCTTCCATTTATAATATTTGTTTCTTTGCTTGTAATCTTTACACATAGAAAAAATGTGGTCAGATTATTGAATGGAAGCGAATCCAAAGTAAGCTTTTCTAAAAAGAAAAAAAACTCTGTCATCTAAATGAAGATATCTGTCTTAGGAGCAGGAGGGTGGGGAACTACTCTTGCTGTTTTACTCCATTACAACGGTCATAATGTTACCCTATGGGAGTATCATAAGAGCTACGCTAAAGTTTTAAATAAAACTAGGCTGAATGAAACATACCTTCCCGGAATCCATATCCCGAAAGAAATTATTATTACTAATGATATAAAAGAGGCTACCCACAATCAGAATATGATTGTTCTTGCTGTCCCCTCTCAGTTTCTGCGACATGTTGTTCAGCAAATATCCCCTCTAAATATTAAGGATGCTATTTTAGTCAATGTGGCTAAAGGTATTGAAAAAAAATCCCTTCTTACAATGTCTCAAATGCTTAAAGAAGAAATCCCCTCTTTGAGTGAAGATCAGTTGGGAATTTTATCGGGACCCAGCCACGCCGAAGAAGTTAGTAAAAGAATTCCTACCGCTGTAGTGGCTGCATCTAAATATAAGGATACTTCCAAATCCATACAGGCAGCTTTTATAACTTCCTATTTCAGGGTATATACTTCAATGGATATCCTCGGTGTTGAACTTGGAGGTGCTTTCAAGAATGTGATCGCTATCGGTGCCGGAATTATCGAAGGTGCAAAGTTTGGCGATAATACCAAGGCAGCTATCATGACCAGGGGAATAGCCGAAATTTCTAGACTTGGCATCGCTATGGGAGCTCAGCCTGAAACCTTTGCCGGTTTATCAGGCATGGGTGACTTGATTGTGACTTGCATGAGCCACTATAGCCGTAACAGGCTTGTCGGCGAACAGGTGGGGGCAGGTAAAAAACTTAAAGAGATCATTAAGCACATGGACATGGTCGCCGAAGGAATTGAAACATGCCGGTCTGCCTCACAGCTGGCAAAAAAATATAAAGTCGAAACTCCTATTACTAACGAAGTATATAAAATACTTTTTGAAGATAAAGATCCCGTCAAAGCTACAACAGATCTAATGACCCGCGATATGAAAATGGAATAGCTCCGTTTATTCACCCGCGCCCTTATCTGTAATATTTATCCAGTCACTTGTCCGTGGTTTTAATTTCTACCCATTCACTGTTTCCCTTTACTTCCGGGTAATACATCAAATATGCCTGCGCAGGGGATATTGTAACTGTTCCCGGTATCTGGGCTTTAATTAAATAGGAAAATTCCATCTGCTTGTTAATGTTTGTAACAAAGAATGAAACTTTCTCATCTCTGTATTCTTTATCTGCATAAAACCACCGCCATGGTCTGAATCTCCGGAAGTCAGGATAAATACGATAATTATTCTCCCCCTCAATCTCATATTTATTTTCATCTTTAATTGTCTCAAACCCGGATGGAAGCATGTCCTCAAGAATGAAGTATTGCAGGTTATCCGATTTGGTCTCTACAAATGTCTTAACCAGCAGTTCATCTCCTGATTTTAACCCGCCGTCAATATCATTTTTTGTATAGATAATCTTCCCTTCCTTCTGTTCAGGTTTGAGCAGATAATATTCTCTCCTTACATTAAAAGTGTTGCCTTTGACCGTCGTCGATTGCTCAGATTCATAATATTGATTCAATCCAGAAAAATATAACTTGCCGGGTCCTTCTTTTATTATCTTTATATAATTGTCCCCGTTTATTAAATTCTTCTCTGTCAGTCCATTGATATTTATTTCTTCCGGCTGACTGTAAATATCCCCGGTTCCAATTTTCTTACTGACAATTTTTTTATCATTTAGATAAACAGTGTAGGTATAATCTGGATTTAATTCATTTGTGGTCTTAAGGTAATCTGACAAAGCAAATATAACTGCCGCTGTTTCTTGCGTTGATCTCCATGAATATCCTTGCTTCTGCATGATTAGCCAGCTTACAGCTTTGGAAATAAGCCCTGACTGGCTTCCCGACTTTATCAATGCTTTAACTGCAAATGAAGTCGACTGAACCATGTCATCCTGCCAATTATAATGCCATTCCTTCCCGCTCCAGAATACCATACCTCCTTTGCTGACGGACATTGAGATTAACCTGTCTGCATATTCCTTTGCAAGCCCGTTTTCATTAATGTTCACCAATGACATAATATTAAGTGATAGGGAATATGCGTTTAACTTATTGACCTCCATTCCTTTTATTTTATCCGAAATAAAAGAAGTATACTTTTCATCTTTAGATGAAGAAAGAGCATAAAGCATATAGGAAAGTGTGGTCGGATCCGGTTGAACATTATTTAATTGGGCATTTAGATTTTCTATTCCTTGTCTGTATACCTCTTCATCTAAAGAATATCCTGCCTGTTTTGCCAGGTTCATCCCGTATATTACATAAGCAGTCATGTAAGGATGAGTATTGTCATTTGTCCACCAACCCCATCCACCGTCGGCATGCTGGAAGCTGTATAACCTCTGCAGCCCTGCATTTACCATTTCAGGCATCTCGGTTATAGTATTTGACTTTAATGGGATATTAAGATCCTTAAATGTATTGGCAGCTATTATTGTCGGAAGGAACCTGCTCATTGTCTGCTCAACGCACCCGTAAGGATATCCCGCTAGATCATCAAGTGCCTTTAATATTGTCCCTGCAAGCGTCGGCGTTACTGCAAATGAAAATTTTGCGCTCCTTAAATCAACATCTTTCGGAATATTGAATTGCAGGTTTTCTTCCTTTTTGTCCGAGAATTCTGTCGTAACTGATTTTACTTCTCTTATTCCTTTCGGAATAACCGGTACTTTCAGTTGCAGTGCATCTGACTCACTATTGGTTAAGGCTTCCGCGTTTAGTTTAACCTCCCCTATGGGAATATCAACTCTAACTATCCAGTCAATCCGAAGCTCTGTATTCTTATCAATTGTAAGTTCATATAATCCTTCTTCTTGATTATACATGTTGGTTGAATATCCGGGAGTATTAATATTCGACCTGATAAGTTTAAGATTATCCGCTTTAAATGAAATCTTCGTCCTCTTCTTCTCATTAAGATAATTATGAACAATTGTGGATATCGTAATCTCATCCCCCTCCCTGAAGAAGCGCGGCGTCTCCATCCTTATCAAAAGATCTTTCCTGGTGATCGATTTATTTACTTCCTGCCCAACGTCGGTTTTCATTGTAATCCCTTTTACTGAAGTCCGCCATGTTGTCAGGTTATCTGGCATCTTGAATTTAACCTCAGCAATCCCGTTATCGTTTGTCCTTACATTCGGAACCCAATATGCAGCATCCGCAAAGTTACTCCTTACAACTGCTTCTTTATAATCAACTTTTGCAGTGTTCATGCTTTTCTCCATCATCTGGGGAGTGCCTTTCATTTCTATCATAGCATTATCTATTCCCCCTGCTAAACCTTCCCGCCCAACAATGCCATTTTGCTGACCGGCAGGAAATTGATTAAATGGCCAATCTATTACCGCATCAAATTTCTTCTCTTTACCAACTCCTACCTTGTCAATAAGTATAAGTGAGCTCTGCGGATTAAAAAAGTAAAGTGAATATTCCCCCAGTTTGATTTTACTAAACTCATAATTCCCTAAAGTATCCGTTGTGGTTATATAAAAATTACTATTACTGTTAAGAATAAGTTTAATTCCCCCAAAAGTCTTACCTTTTTTATTTTTAATTTTGCCGTATAATCTTCCATTCCCTTTTTGCTCAATTAAACCCTGGTCAAAATAATTTTTATCTATTGACGTTATCTGCCTGCTTTGCCCGCTCGATTGTGCGTATGAATAGGAATTATTTGCCGGGATATATGAATACTGTGGAGCATAAAAGAATGATTTTATATCCTGTGTTTCATCTTCTTTAATTGCATATATACTCTCGTCAACCACTCCGAATGAGATCTCCGTATTTTTAACAGGATTCCCCTTGTAATCTTTTACTACAACTTTATATGATGCGTTGTCCCCTGGCTTATATTCTTTTTTATCCGGTAGAATGGATATGTTCAGGAATTTATCCTTTGCCAGAACCCCTACCTGTTTGGAGTTATTAAAGAACTTCCCGTCTTTCATAAAGGTAACACTTATATTAAAACTTGGTGCGAACCGTTCACCTAACTTTTCCTTTATAACTATGCTTCTATCTTTGGCATATATCTTTTTATAATAGAATATTTCATTTGATTCATATGTAAGGAGCAGTTCCGTCCCGGGTTTGGGTAGAAAAATATATGCAGTCAGACTGTCCCCTTTCTCATAGGAATCCTTATCTGTTACAATTTCAACTCCCTGCCCGTTATAGCTATAGTATTCATTCTTACCATAATAAAATGAGCTTTGTGATGTAATTTCTCTTCCCTTTTCATCTCTCGCTATAACTGTGTAATTATAATAACCTGCCCTGAGGTTCCTTGGATAATAACTGATTATTGCTTTGCCGGATTTATCTGTCCTTCCGGTTAATGAATCTTTCTCCGCTCCCCTGATATGCCTCTGGCTGTCCAGCTGATCCAAAGGATGATGTATGATTATTTTGAAGTCTGTCTCTACGGGATTATCCTTAAAATCTGCCGAGTTTATTTTTAGTACTACCGGCTTCCCTGTTTCTGTAAAATAATTGTCCGGTGTGGTAAAAATTGAGAAGCTCCCTCTGGTTATAAAAACACTGGAATTCCCTGTAACAGCCATCCTTGATGCATCTGTAACTTCTGCTGAAATTACATACACATAATCGGCACTTAATTCCTCGTTTACTTTATATGTGAATTCATATTCTCCCTTGCTATTTAATATTCCATCCATTTGCTGTACAAAGGTCAGCTCTCTCCAGTTATATGGGCTAACTTTGTCAAAACTCTTGTAAAACCATGAATAATCTGACCAGTACCACCATGGTCGCCAGTAATATTTCTTATATATCTTCAAAACTACCGTACCATTATTTACAGGTGAACCAAAATAATAGTCTGCTTTAACCTTCCCGGTTATCTCATCCTTATTTGCATAATTATTTTTAGGAAGTTCTATTCTTACCTGGTATTCAGGCTTTTTATATTCTTGAACTTCAAATGAACCATAATAATTGCTCTCTCCTTTGGATATTATAATAGAATAATTCCCTAAGTCTGCCCCTTCCTCTAGTTTTAGGTTTCCGGATATTGCCCCTAAGTCATCAGATTTAAGTGTTTGTGAGTATACCTCTTTATTCTTAGGGGATTTAACTGTTATCGAAAAATCTGTTCCGGCAATATTCTTTAATTCATTCCCCTCCTTGTCTCTCAGAATTGCCTTAAAATATACGTTCTGCCCCGGTCTGTATATTGGCTGGTTTGTATATACATATGCAGTTAACAGGTTTTCGCCTCCTCCCCCAAAATAAAAAAATGGATTGCTTATGATGGTTTCTTTCCCGTTTTGGGCTGCTAAAAGAGGACGGCTTTCAAAATCCTGATTTCCCCTCCCCTTAATATTGAATAAGGCAAGCCCGTCTTTATCAGTAAATATGCTTGTGGTAACCTTATTGTAAATCAATGTGAACTTAACCTCTTTTTGGAATTCGCTGGACTTAACATTGGTCAGAAATGCTAAAATTTGGCTGGTAGAATTCTTATATACTATTGCATTGTCCGATACGACCACGGCGCAATACGCAACTTGTTCCCCCCTTATCGCCTGAACAATATATATTCCCGCCTCATCTATCTTCCCTACTGTTACATTTCCTTTTCCATAAGCATTGTTCCCGGCAATATAATCACTCCATTCTTTTACCTTCTCGGTATAGCGTAGTAATATTTCCTTATCCTTCCCCCATATGTCAAAACTGTAACTGGAACTTAAGCTGGAATAAAAACTTAAGGGATCTGTAATTTTAAGAAGTGCAAACTTGAACTCAGCACCCGTGTTATTATAGGAATAAAGATTAACCGTAACCACTGTCCCTGGTGAAAAGGTTGTAAAATTAGTAATTGTAAAGGGATTGTCGGCTTGGGAAACTGGATTTGAACTTCCTAATAAAAATGGGAGCGCTGTTAGAAGTAGGAGGGACAGTTTCTTTAATGAGCTCATCTGATACTCCGGGAAGATATGATTTTATACATACAAATATTAGAAAAGTGCCACAACAATAATAACATTATTAATTATTTTATAAACTCTTTCCCTGGTGGCTAAGATTGGCTGATTACCGTCCCAAACTCTGAAAAAGTCGATAAGTCGTGCCCTTGCCTAAGAGCCCCTCAATGTCTCCCGGCTAGTTGATATTCCTTTCCTAAGGGTATAACTTGCGGTTGCTAATTATTGAACAACAATGAGAGAGGTGAACATTGAATTCAATAACTAAAACGTTCATAATTTTGGTTATGATTTCACTGGTAGGATTCACCTTAGTATCAAAGGAAGAGAGTAATATCGTAAACTCAGTAAAAGAAACAGTTTCCACATCTGATCGCCAGGCGGTTGTCAATGCTTCAGTTATCAACTACATTGATAAGGGTACAATGACTGCTTCATGGTATGGTCCCCATTTCCATGGTAGAAAGACTGCAAATGGCGAATTCTTCAATCAGATGGCTTTTACTGCTGCTCATAAGAAGTTAAGATTCGGAACTCTTTTGCGTATCACTAATCCTCGCAACAATAAATCAGTTATTGTAAGGATCAATGACCGGGGGCCGTATATAAGAGGCAGAGAACTGGATCTTTCTAAAGCTTCTGCAGATGTTTTGGGTATTATGGATAGGGGATACCAAAAGGTCAAAGTTGATCAGGTTTCTCTAAAAGGGGTTAATTTCCCCGTTATCTCTCTGAATTAGAATATTTGAATCCTATCAAGTAAAAAGCTGTCCCAAAAGGACAGCTTTTTTCATTTAAACCAAAAACTCTCCCCTATCTTCACTTGAATCTCTTCTCGGTTCTTTTCTCTACACCCATTTCCCGTCTCCCTTTTTTTTTGTTGATCATATGCCCCTCTTTCCAAAATTCCCAATGATCTGCTGGTGTTCCCTTTTTAACTATCAATAATCATCCCAAATAGCTAAATTTGATCTTACTATTTCCAATAAACTAAGAACGATATGAAATTAAACCTGGGATGCGGCAAAAACTTCAAACAAGGTTATATTAACTTGGACATCGTTGACTATGGGGGAAATCAAATCCATAATGTCAATTCTTTCCCTTACCCCTTTGATGACAATACCTTCGAGGAAATATTCTGTTCCCATATCCTTGAGCATCTTGACAGTTTTCATAAAACTGTCACCGAGTTATACCGGATCTCAAAACCTAATACAATTATTATAGTTTACGCTCCCTTCTTTCTTAATACCAAGTACTTCGGCGAACCTGACCATAAAATCCCCTTCTCAATTAGGACATTCGATAATTATGAATTTATCGGAAATAGGAAGCTTAAATTCTATGAGAAATGGAAACTGAACCATCGGACTAATTATGAGGGAAAGGCACAGTTTGAAATTTTAGAGAAAAGATTTATTACCTCTCACTTCTCTGCCCTTAAATGGATGGACTTCTTTGTAAATATTGAGCCGGTAATGTATGAAAGATTCTGCGCCGGGATCTTCTCTCCGGAAGAAGTATATTTTAAATTACGTGTTGTAAAGTAATATGTCACTTGGAACATTCCTATACGGTTTGGGTTAGCCCATTATGAATAATTTTGAACTTGTATCAAGTTATCAACCTTCAGGCGACCAGCCTCGGGCTATTAAGGAATTGATTGAGGGAATTAAAAGGGGGGACAAATACCAAACCCTCCTTGGGGTAACAGGTAGCGGTAAAACCTTCACAATATCTAATGTTATTAAGGAGATAAATAAGCCAACTTTAATTATTTCGCACAATAAAACTCTCGCAGCCCAGCTCTATTCTGAGTTCAAGTCCTTTTTCCCTAAAAATAGTGTCGAGTTTTTTATAAGCTACTATGACTATTACCAGCCGGAAGCCTATGTCGTTTCAAGCGATGTGTTTATCGAAAAGGATTTTTCAGTCAATGAAGAAATAGACCGCCTTAGATTGAAGGCTACTACTGCTTTAATTGAAGGAAGAACCGATACAATCATTATCGCCAGCGTTAGCTGTATATACGGTATCGGGGCCCCTCAGGAATATGCCAAACAGGTCATTATCCTAAAAAAAGGCGCAAGGATCGAAAAGAAAAAACTGCTTAGAGACTTGATTGAAATACATTATGTTAGAAACGATGTAGAATTCTCACGCGGGACTTTCCGCGCAAGGGGAGACGTCGTCGAAATTATCCCCGCCTACCAATATGAGGAAGCAATCAGACTTGAATTCTGGGATAATGAAATTGAAAAAATATCCATAATTGATGCCGTCACCGGAGAGGTTTTAAGAGAGGTTGACTCCACAGCCGTTTATCCTGCAAAGTATTTTGTTACAAGCCGTGAACAGGTACAGAAAGCTATAGGTAATATCGAGATTGATCTTGAGGAAAGATTAAAATATTTCCATTCTCAGGAAAAATATCTCGAAGCTCAACGCCTTGAGCAGAGAACCAAATTCGATATAGAAATGATGAAAGAAATTGGGTACTGTTCAGGAATTGAAAATTACTCCGTTTATATGGATGGAAGAACTCCCGGCACCAGACCTTATAATCTCATGGACTATTTTCCAAAGGATTTTCTAACTATCATAGATGAATCCCATGCAACTATTCCCCAGGTTCGGGGAATGTATAACGGCGACCGGTCAAGAAAAGAAACTCTTGTTGAATATGGATTCCGCCTCCCCTCTGCCCTCGATAACCGCCCAATGAAGTTTGAGGAATTCGAAAAGATGCTTAATCAGGTTATCTTTGTCAGCGCTACTCCGTCTGATTTTGAATTAGAAAAAAGCGGGGGGGTTATCGTTGAACAGATTATTCGCCCAACCGGCTTATTGGATCCCGCCATCGAAGTTCGCCCAATAAAAGGACAGATCGATGACCTTATTGGAGAAGTCCGGGCTAGAGCTGTCAAAAATGAAAGAGTCCTTGTAACTACCTTAACAAAAAAAATGGCAGAAGATCTGAGCGATTACCTTGACAAAATCGGTATTCGCGTTAGATATATCCATAGCGATATCGACGCCCTTGAAAGAGTTGAGATATTAAGAGATCTGCGCCTTGGTGATTTTGATGTCCTCGTTGGCGTTAATCTTTTAAGAGAGGGGCTCGATTTACCTGAGGTCTCCCTCGTAGCTATTATTGACGCAGATAAGGAAGGTTTCCTCAGAAGTGAACGATCATTGATGCAGACTGCCGGAAGAACCGCAAGAAACGTGAATGGTATTGTTATCATGTATGCGGATAAAATTACTGAATCCATGCGTAAAACTATTGCCGAAACAAATCGAAGAAGAATTGTCCAGGCTAAGTATAACCTGGATAATAATATTACCCCTCTTACAATTTATAAAAGCGTTGAGGAAATTATGTCCTCAACTTCAATTGCGGATGTTCGCAAAAAGGAAGAACAGCAGGATTTCTCTTTTGCTAAAGTAGCTGAGCCGGTTTTAAAGTATATGAATAACGATCAGAAGAAGGATTTAATTGAGGAGCTTACTCAACAGATGAAACAGTCGGCAAAAGATCTTGAATTTGAAAGAGCAGCTGCATTAAGGGATGAGATCAATAGACTCAAGAAAATGATAAAATAATTCCACTGCGTTTGTCAGAATTTTTCAATCTTTAATTCCACTTCTTTTTCTTTCGGCTTCGGGGGTCTCTCATAAAGAGTGGCCAATTCTTTATACGTATTTGCTAGATCATGCGGTACTTGGTCCCAGCTGAATCTCCATGCCCAGTTCCCGGATGAAGTACCGGGAAAATTCATTCTCGCTTCCCCTCCAAGATTAAGAATATCCTGCATAGGAATTATTACCGTGTCTGCTGCGGTCTTGTATGCAGTTCTGATCAATTCAAACGTAATATTATCCCCAAAATAATTTAGATATTTCTGAGTGTGCGAATAAATATCGTTATCCTCATGCTTGACTTTTTCAAAATATCCCCTTGTTGTATCATTATCATGTGAACCGGTATAAACAGCTGAATTAAAAGTAATATTATGAGGAAGGAATTTTGTCTCCATGCCTGTGCCAAATGCAAATTGCAGAATCTTCATACCGGGGAATTCATACTTTTCTCTCAATGCTGTTACCGATTTTGTAATTACACCGAGGTCTTCAGCCATTATAGGAATTTTCCTAAGATACTTCTGAATAATATCGAATAATTTCTCTCCCGGAGCTTTGACCCATCTGCCTTTGACGGCATTTTTCGAACCACCCGGGATTTCCCAATAAGCGTCAAATCCCCTGAAATGATCGATCCTGACTATATCAACTAGTTTAAGTAGGTTAGATATCCTTTTCCTCCACCAAAGGAAATCATCTTTAGCCATTTCCTTCCAGTTAAATAGTGGATTTCCCCATAGTTGCCCTGTCGCGCTGAAATAATCCGGTGGAACACCGGCAACAAAGAGGAGCTTACCTTCCTTGTTTACAGAAAATAATTCCTTCTGAGCCCAAACATCGGCACTGTCAAAAGCAACAAAGATCGGTATGTCGCCTATAATTTTAATGCCTTTTTTATTCGCATATTCTTTTAATTCTGACCACTGTTTATTAAAAATAAATTGAAGAAATCTATAGTAGTCAATCCTATCCGATAATTTGATCTTCCAGACTTCTAATGCTTTTTCGTTCCTTAGTACAAGATCTTTATCCCATGTCGTCCATTCGACCCCTTTATGATAATCCTTAGCAGCCATAAAGAAACAAAAATCATCAAGCCAGTCATGATTTCTTTCAACAAACTCGGAATATTCCTTTTGCTGTCCTTTCTTATCTAATTTAAAATTATTGTAGGCTTTATTGTTTAGTGAAGTCTTATATTCAATCACTGCGCCATAATCGATTTTAGCAGGATTGGACGATGGTGTGTTCATAATGTCCTCATCTGAAAGTAGTCCGCATTCCCTAAGTTTTTCTGGACTTATAATAATAGGATTGCCGGCAAAAGCTGAGAAACACTGATATGGGGAATCTCCATAACCGGTTGGTCCTAATGGGAATATCTGCCATAATTTTTGTCCCGCTGCTTCAAGAAAATTAACAAAATTATAGGCTTCATAACCTATGTCACCTATCCCGAATTTACCCGGTAGTGAAGTGGGATGAAGTAAAACTCCTGCTCTTCTCTCAAATCTCATGATGAACCTTGTTAATTTTTTATAACCAAAAATATAAAAAGAGGCAATAATATAGAAAGAATGATCTGTTTAAAATAAAAATCCGCCTGATCTCAATTGAGTCCAGGCGGAAAAATTTAAGGATTTAACTAATTAAAATCCTGCTGTAACCCCAATTGATGCATATGGGAAATAACCAACTCTAACCTGAACAGCCCATTTATCGCTGAACCAGTAGTTCAATCCAGCCTGTGCGCTGAAAAAGAGTCCACCTATTGTTGGGGAATAATTATAATATGAGTATCCACTGTTATAAGTAGATGAAACAGAACCAATATCATATCCCAAAGATAGTCCTGCAAATGGATCCAATTTTTCACCTGGCATAAAGTGCCAATTACCCTGTGCAGCTATAATTATGTATGTATATTTCCATTTACCATAATAGAAATCTTCACTTGTTGAAGAATAAGAAGCAAAAACACCGGCTTGAATATTCTTTTCAAAATTTAGAAAATTAAATTCTGCCGAAATCGGAACAGCACCTGTACCGGTCAATCCGCCACCACCGAAACCTACACTAAGGCTTCCTGTATTTTTACCGACCTGATATTGAGAATATGACTGATTACTGAATGTAACCAAAAGAACTGCAAATAAAAAAGTAGCTAGTACTGTTTTCATGGAGAACTCCTTATTAGTGATTAATCTATTATCTATCTATTCAATAAACTGAATTTCATTTAATTAAATAAAGGAAATAAATCTTTAAAAACCAAAAGAAAAAAAACAATGATATAAAAATAGCCCTGTTTTTACTCTCTAATAAGCCCCCTCTTATTTTCTATTTCGGGTTTAAGAATCTATATCATATCTGTTCAAAATAATTCTTGGTAAATGCCTGGGCAGCCCAATCAGCCTGCTCCTATGACCCCCATTTTGCTCCCATCCCTTAAAAAGAGCTACTTGAGAGCAAGATGAGAGCTACTGGAATTGACTGCAAATTTGGATTTTCTATCCCTTCCTCCCCTCTCGCCATTGGTGTCTCTACATTTGAAAAGTTCACCTTTCTTGCCTGAAAAAAAGTACCCCTCTATATATTATAATTCCGCTTTCCCCTTTTTTGCCGCATAAAATTCAAACTAATTTAGGTCAAAAAACCAGTACCCTTTCCTTAACCTCAGAGGTGTAAATGAACTAACCCGACTCCCATGCCTTTGAATATTGTACTATAAGTAGGTATGAATGATCTATCATTAACCTTCTTGTAAATTTGCCTTTTCGACTTTTTGGAGTGCTTGTTCAAGATCATTTATTATATCATTTACATTTTCAATTCCTACCGAAAATCTTACTAATCCTTCGGTGATTCCTCCCATAACCCTTGCAGCTTTCCCCATGGAAAAATGAGTCATGCTAGCTGGATGCTGTATAAGTGTTTCAACACCCCCAAGACTGACAGCAAGTTGGCAAAGTTTTACCGAATTCATCAGTATCTGCCCTGCTTCGAACCCTCCTGCCATTTCAAAAGTTATCATCCCCCCATGCCCATCATGCTGTTTCAATCCTAATTCATATTGGGGATGACTTTTTAATCCGGGATAAACTACTTTTTTTATTAAGGAATGTTTTTCCAGATATTCTGCTATCACCTGAGAATTTTCGCAATGCCTCTGCATGCGGATTGATAATGTTTTTATCCCTCTGTGCACAAGAAATGAGTTGAATGGATCAATTACTCCGCCTAATTGATTTAAAGTTCTTCTGAAGTTTTTATAGGTGTCTTCATCTTTTACTACAATTATTCCACCCACTACATCAGCATGTCCATTTAAAAATTTCGTAAGACTGTGTAGAACTATATCGGCTCCTAGTTCAAGAGGGCGCTGTAATGCGGGACTCATAAAAGTATTATCTACAACAGTAACAGCATTTTGCTTTTTCGCCAATTTGGATATTTCTTTAATATCGGAAATATATAAGGTTGGATTTCCGGGGGTCTCAATATAAACTATCTTTGTATTCGGTTTTATCCCCCTCCTCACTTCTTCAAGATTGGATGTATCAACATAATCAGCATCAACCCCAAATTTTTTGAGTATTGTATTAAGAAGTGTAGTTGTTGGTCCGTATACTGCTGACGAACAAAGGACATGATCTCCTGCGGATGTAAGTGTAGCCAACACAGTATGGATTGCCGCCATTCCGCTGGCACAACCAAGTCCCTTATATCCGCCCTCAAGTTCAGCTACACAATTTTCAAGGGCTTCCACTGTCGGATTCGCCATTCTAGTATATATATAACCTTTCTCTTCACCGGCAAAGAGCTTTGCTCCTTGCTGTACCGATTGAAATTTGAAGGTGGAGGTTTGATATATTGGGGGAACTACCGCCCCGAATTCATTATCTTCTATGCCAGCATGCACACATTTTGTATCAAAAGAAGTATTGCTTATTTTCATATTTTTCATTAAAGAAAATTTTTATAAATATTATTTAAAAGAAATCAAAATTATAAAGAAAGATTTACAAGTTGTGAAGAAACTCCCGAAAGGACTTCAACTTTCCTCGCTAGCTCCTTTTTCTGGTCGTCAGTTCCGTATAATTCAAGTATTAGCAGCCCTTCATCAGAACAATTATCCATTACACCATCATGGATTCCTAGCCTGGTTTTGATAATGCATCCCCATGCAGTTAGTACTTGTTGAACTTTTACTGCTGTTTCTTTCCTTTTTCCCACTAATATTATAAGAAGTGTTTTTGCCATGATCATACCTCCAATATTTAATACTTAAAAATAATTAAATTAATTTTAACTAACCGTTATTTTATCTACTTTCCTTTAAAATGAAATAGATTTAAATTGATTTATTATGAATATTTTATATAATTACACTTGAAACAAGTAATATTTATAGATAAAAAATATGAATTCATTCTATGAAAATTGCCTTCGTATCTTCTGAAGCCGTTCCCTTTATAAAAACAGGGGGGTTGGCAGATGTTTCCGGCGCTCTTCCAAAAGCCTTAGCAAACCTGGGATGTGAAGTAAAGGTTTATATACCTAAGTATTCTGATATTGATGATACTCAATTTGATCTTCAGTATCGTCGGGATATTGGAGAGATATCAATAAAAGTTGCTGGGAATACGAGAATTGTAAAACTTTACCAGAGCAAACTTCCGGAGTCAAACGTCATAATAGTATTTATCGATTGTCCATATTATTTCCATAGAGAAACTGTTTATACAATTGATGAGGATGAGGATGAGCGATTCATACTTTTCTCTAAGGGCGTTATAGAAGCAATACGAATTGAAAAATGGGCTCCGGATATTATCCATTGCAATGACTGGCAGACCGGCCTCATTCCTCTCTATATTAAAGATAATTATAAAAACGATCCCCTATTTTCAAAAACAAAAACTCTATTTTCCATTCATAATATTGGATATCAGGGAAGATTTTCAAAATCGTCAATGCTAAAAGCTGATCTGAATGAAAGATACTATTTCCGGGAAGGACCTGTAGAAATTGAAAATACATTTTCCTTTCTAAAAACCGGTCTCTGGTTTGCTGATATTATTACTACTGTAAGTGAAACTTATTCTAAAGAGATACTAACTCCGGAATACGGGTTTGGTCTTGAAAATGTCCTGCTTTTACGTCGGAATTCTCTATATGGAATTTTAAATGGAGTTGATTATGCCGATTGGGACCCAGCTAGAGATTTTTATCTGCCATTCCATTATTCCAGTGATGAACTTTCTGGTAAATTAAAAAATAAAAAATATCTGCTCGATCATTTTAATCTGATATTTGATGACAACATTCCACTAATAGGAATTATATCAAGATTAACAGACCAAAAAGGATTTGATATCTTTAAAGAAACTTTACCTGAACTCATAAAACTAAATGCACAATGGATAATTGTTGGAAATGGAGAAGAAAAATATGAAGACCTGTTTAGATCATTGACAAATAATTTTCCCTCTAAAGTAGCATCTTATATCGGTTTTAATATTGAGTTATCACATCTGGTTGAAGCTGGTTCCGATATGTTCTTGATGCCTTCACTATATGAACCCTGCGGTTTAACTCAGATTTATAGTCTTAAATATGGCACCGTTCCTGTTGTAAGAAAAACGGGGGGGCTTGCAGATACTGTACAAGATTGGGATGAACAAAAACATCAGGGATCCGATTCAGGGAATGGTTTTTCCTTTTATGATTATTCAGGCCTTGCTCTGTTTTTGTCTATCAAAAGAGGGATTGATACTTTTCCATTTAAACAGACATGGAACAAGATTCAGCAAAACGGAATGAATAAAGATTTTTCGTGGGATAAATCTGCTGGAAAATATGTCCGGCTTTATGAAAAATTAATTTCATCTGTATCTTAAAAATCCCTATGAAAATTAAAAATAATAGCCGATTGAGAAGTAAAATAACAAATCTCCCCAGCTTAATGGATTTCCGGGCAGGTTTTTCTTGAATAAAAAGCTTTTTCCGATTGCAAAATCTGCTGGTCCTATAGGCGTATCGAAAGATAATGATGTCCCGATTCCATGCCTGAGGTCCTTAAACCTGATCTCATCTTGATATGCCCAAACAGAACCAAGGTCATATCTGAGCTTGAAATATGTATCAAAGAAAATGTTAAAAGGTAATTTATACCTGTATTCCATGGAAGCTAAAAATAACTGCCTGCCCCTTAATTCATTTTCTCTCATCCCGAAAAAAGAATACTGCCCGCCAAGCGAATACTGCTCATTAAATGGAAGCGTTTTATCTGCAAACCCCATCATGAGTCTTGGAGAAAAGGTATGCCCTTCACTTAAAGAAAAATAATTTTTATAATCAAATCCGATATTCAGAAAACCTACTTGTCCCCCAAAAATTGTTTGGGCTGTTTCATATGATCCATAAAAATAAATTCCCTTTTCTGGATAAGGATATTTGTCCTGTGTATCAATAGTAGAGCCGATTTTAATACTGACAACTTTTACTTTAGAAGGATCAATCGGATTATTCTGAGTATTTTTGGTTTCTTCAAACTGATATTTACCAGTCAAAATAAGATTACCGAATCTTTCTACTTGAGAACCAAGCGACAAAGAACCTCCGTAATCTATCTGCCTGTACTCTCCAGTTAAGATGCTTGAAAAACTATTGCCTGTTTTTGTCGGATCATCTTTATAATCATAATAATCACCCGACTTATAGTACACATTTATATTATAAGTGAGGTATGTATTAAAAATCCTATTTGATTTATGTTCAAGAATATATGCCAAATTTCTTGTCCCCCCATAAAAAATAAAACCTATTTCTGTTCCTGAACCAAATAGGTTCTCATCTCTTAAATCAATACTTATCTGAGCTTTTCTTTCATTATCAGCTCTGAGACCAAACCTAATAAGGCTGGAAATTTTTTCAACAACCTTTAGAATTACAATATTTCTATCATTAACTTTTTTAACTGTTAAATCAATATCTTCAAAGAGATTCGTACTCCTTAAATTTGTCAATCCTCTTTCCACATCTTCATAATAGAAATAATCTCCGGTTCGTAAAGGAAATTCCCGGGTAATTATACTGGGACTTGTATTGATATTTCCCTCAATCTTAATATCTGAGATCATCCCCTCATTAAATTTTAGGAAAATCTCACCTTTATGTTCATCAAATGTGATGCTGTCCACCTCTGCAAGCGAATACCCAACCTTCCGGTAATTCCTTAATACCTCAATAATGGTTTCAGATAATTTCCTTGCATTATATGGTTTATTTAATAGATGATTAAAGATTGAATCTACCTTGGCATGACTGATAATATTAATGCCTGAATATTTGATGCCTCTAATTTGCGGATTATATTCTTTAATAAATTTTATCGTTGTATATCCATTATATTCTTTTACTTCCGCACTCAGATCCCGGTAGTTTCCTGAATTAAATAATTTGTTGAGATCAGCCAAAATATCAAAATTTGAAACCGAATCTTTCAGTAAATATTTTTGCATAATCTGGTTTTCTTCATCAGAATTATCTGTTGATGAAATAATGTTTTTTATATAATATTCTGTTCCTTTGAATTTCTTATAGTATAACGAATCAATCTTTTCCTTTAAATTTTTTATAACAGGAAGAGTTGACTGATATCCTTCTTCAACAAGAGAATCAAGATTAGAAAAATCATTAGCAGATTTTGTCATCTTGGGTGTAATTACAAAATTTGCAATTTTTAGTTGTTCTTCATTAAGAAGCTTCATAGATATACTAACAATCTGATCTGCAATCAGCCAGGGGTATTGCAATTCTTCTGAAGAGCGCAGACCACTTGTGGTGTTTATGGCAATTGTATAATCACTCATGCCGGAAGCTATTTTGGATGGTATGTCGGCAATAAGCCCTCCATCCACTAGGGTCAGCGAATCTACTTTTACTGGTGGCAGAAGGAAAGTTACGCTTGAACTTGCTCTCATCGCCTGGCTTAAAGATCCACTGTTGAAAATTACAGGGTTTCCCGAGACAAGATCTGTGCATACAGCAAAGAAATTATACTTTAATTTCGAAAAACCATCATATGTATGGATTGGGGACTGTATTGAAAGAAGATTAAGGTAGTTGGCAAGCTTTTCCCCATTATAAATGGAATTAGGAATAATTGGTTTCAAACCTTTTAAACGGAGAGAGAAGATTGCCTTATCTTCTGTGATCTTCTGATCAATAAATAATTCTCTTCGATTGGTTTCCCTATCAAGGGATAAAAGATTTTTCCAGTCAGTATTCTTTATTATAGAATCAAGTGCGTCTGCCGAATATCCGGATGCATAAAGCCCACCGACTACACTTCCAATGCTTGTGCCCACAATGATATCAAAAGGAATTCCAGACTCTTCAAATGCCTTTAAAACTCCTATCTGCGCAAAACCCCTGGTTCCCCCGCCGCTTAATGCTAACGAAATTGTGGGCCTGTCATTAGAAATTTTTTCGGTTAAATTAAACGGGAGCTGGTGAGTCTTATATTGAAGTGTGAGAACTTTGGTGGTTTGAGAATAATAAACACATGAAAACAATATCAGCAAGAAGAATATTTTAATTATTGTCTTCATGTATTAAAAAAATGTACAGTTTAATAAATACCAACAAATTTCAGTTACATTATTTCTTTCTCTTCTGCTGGGCCTTGGCATTTTGTTCTGCAGATTCCATTATCTTTTGCATAAAACCCTTTGATTTTTTGGGGTTAGCAACAGGAACTAGTTCCATGCCATCATGCTTATTATTAATATAATATTGCTGTGCGATTGAAAATAGATTAAACATAAAATAATAAAGATTTAATCCTGAGGGAAAACTCATAAACATTATTGTAAGAAATACTGGCATAAGATAAATCATTGCCTGCTGTTTGGGGTCTTTAACGGTCATTTTTTGCTGTACAAATGTTGTAACACCCATTAGAACAGCAAGTCCGCTTATCTTGTCCATACCAAAAATAGGGAGTTTGAATGGTAATGATAATACAATATCTGGACGTGAAAGGTCATGAATCCAAAACATAAAAGGTTGCTGACGAAGTTCCACTGAAACTTGGAATAATCCCCACATTGCAATAAATATTGGCATCTGCAATATTAACGGAAGACATCCGCCGGCTGGATTAATCCCATAAATCCTGTAAAGATTCATTGTTTCCTTTTGAACCTTAGTGGGATCATCTTTGAATTTTTCTTTTATCTCATTTATCTTCGGGGATAACAGCTGCATTTTTTTCATAGATTGCATGCTGCTTTTTGTCAGCGGATAAAGAACAAACTTAATAATCAATGAAAAAAGAATTATTACAAACCCATAATTCGGAATAAAAGAGTGAAGAAAATTAAATAAAGGCAGAAGCACATATTCTGCTATGGGTCTGATTATAAACTTAAGACCAAAAAAACTCCCGAATTCCACGATTTTTTCAAAATGATCATTATATGCTTTTAATATGTCATAATTGACTGGTCCAAAATAAAGAGTAAATGTTCTCTTTTCATATTGATTATTCCTGAATGGAACAGTTAGCCGGATATTATAGTAATCCCTTAAACCACTTTCTTGGGCATATTTAGTCCCCTGAAAATAAGCACCATCAATTTCTAAAGGATTTGTCGGAGCTATTATTACTGTGAAATATTTATCTCTTACAGCAACCCAATCGACTTTCCCATTAAATTCTTTCTCAACCTTTTTGCCTACATCTGAAGCTTTTACAATAACATGTTCATCTCCATAATAAAGGCTTGCATTAGATTGATTATCTTCATCAACAGAATTCTCTTCAACAAAATTTATCCCGTTCGACCAAACCAAATCATAAGAATTATTACTGATAAGAGAACTCATCCCGGTTAATTCGATATCACTGCCTATATTATATCTGTCGCCGTAGAATGTAAACTTCTTGTTTATGAATTTCCCTTCCGCTATATTTAATCGGAAGTTGAACTGCTGACTGTCTTTCCCTGCTATCCTGTAATAAGCCTTATCGGCATCAGTGGTGAAATCAAGCCCTGAGGTATTTACCGCCTTGCCGTCAGAAGAAACAAAGGAAAGATCATACGTTCCTCCCCTTGAATAATTAATAAGCTGAACCTTTGTTTTATATATATCTAAACTTGTATCTTTTATTGAATACCAATTATTGAATTTCTTCAAGTATGCCTTTCTTAAATTGCCCCCCTTGGTAGAAAACTCAAGAAGTAAGTTATCATTCTCAATAGTAATGATCCTTTCTTGTTTCGGTTGTAAAGTAAAATATTTCCCAAATCTTAAACTATTAGGTTGTTCTTTCGGATTATTTATACTATCCGTAACTTCTGCAACAGGTGGTAATACTGTATTTCCTTTATTTACGAGAGAAGAATCTTGTTTTAAGGGTGTTTGTTTAATCGGCTCTGGGGTGCTTAAATAAAGCCATAGTACGAAAACAGCGCCAATGAGAATAAAAGCTAAAGTTGTTTGTCTATCCATTTAAAAATCCATTATTTTACGGGATCGAATCCACCATTATTGAAAGGATTACATCTTACTATCCGCCAAACTGATTTTATAGTTCCCTTAAAAATACCATATTTGGTAAAAGCCTGGACGGCATATTCAGAACAAGAAGGATTAAATCTGCATGATGGCAGAAAAAGAGGTGATATGAATTTTTGATATAATTTTATGAGAAAAACTGCTGCTCTCCACATTATACATTGATGCTTATCCTGGACATTATATCTATAACGTCGGGCATTATATCTTTTAAGTAAATACTTTTGTTCTTCCTCATATTTATCGAATAAGGTGAAAAAATTATTCTAATGAAAAGCCTTAACTCTTCAGCTTTTTTCATGATTATATTCTTATTTAATCTAAATGATTCTCTTAAAAGCCTTTTTACCCTGTTTCTCCAAACTGCATTACCGGACTTATGCCCTATAGCAACAGAAATTTTTACTCCAGGTTTAATAGAGTTCTGATCAATTATATAAATAGCTTTAATTTTTTTTGTTGAGGAAAATAAGATTATGCCTTTTGAATATAGTTCTTCAAAATCTTTTCTGCTCTTTATTTTTTCTTGTGCAGAAAGACCAAACTTTTTCAAGAGACTTAGTTCTCATCACTAACGGTTAATTTTTTTCTGCCTTTGGCTCTTCTTCTGGAAAGAACTTGCCTGCCGCTTCTCGAACTCATTCTTTCCCTAAAACCATGCTTATTCTTTCGTTTTCTATTGCTTGGCTGATACGTTCTTTTCATTCTCAACTCCTAATTTCAAAAAGACTTTAAAAATAACAACCTAATATACAAATAACAAGTCCTTTTGATCTCTTAAATAATTAATAATTACCAAATCCAATAAATATATTTTATTAAAATAAAAGAATTAATTTGCTACGCGAGGGTTTCCTTGCTATTTTTTCAGGTGGTTAAAGCCGCATTCTTGCTGTTCATTAAATGTGGGTAACTTTTCTTTGTGAAAATGTTTCACAAATCATAAAGCAAAATAAACGGTTAATTTTATTTTGGAAAATGTGGGCGGGGCTAAAACAAATGCTCTTAACTTGCTTAATTAAGGGGGGTTAATAAAATTTGTTTAATGTTAATAAATTGTTGGTAAAAAATATGCAAGAAAATAGATGGTCTTTTTTAAATATAAATTTCAACATTTTTCTTCAAATAAATTGTGGATAACTATTTAACTTCTAATATCTCATCTATAAACAATAATTTTTCAAGCGACATTTCAGCCACTTGGAAAGAATGTCTTCGCGTTATTAAGGATAACGTGTCTCAGATGACATATAACACATGGTTTTTACCAATAAAACCATTAGAAATGTCAGATTCTATATTAAAAGTTCAGCTGCCAAGCCAATTTTTCTGGGAATGGATAGATGAGCATTTTAATACATTAATCACTAAAACGATTCATGAGGTATTGGGGCCAAATGCTAAACTTGCCTACGTTATTTCCGAAGAAAAAGAAACTTTTGAAATATCCTCGTCAATTAAAAAAGAACTGCCATCAAATAATTCTACCGCAATTTCTACAAAGTTAAAATCAGTATTCGAAACTTTCCTTAATCCTCGTTATAAGTTTGACAATTTTATAAAAGGGGAGGGAAATCAACTTGCAAGAGCTGCGGCAGGTGCTATCAGTGATAACCCCGGAGGAACATCATTTAATCCGTTTTTTGTGTACGGCGGAGTTGGACTTGGAAAGACACATTTGATTCAAGCGATCGGGAATAAAATTCTCGATAATTTCCCTGATAAAAAAATAATTTATCTTTCAGCTGATACCTTTACTGTTGAATTTGTTGAAGCCATTCAATCAAATAAGATAAATGAGTTTTCTAATTTTTACAGAAATATGGATGTTCTCATTATCGATGATATCCAATTCTTGATAGGAAAAGAGAAGACCCAGGACTATTTTTTTCAGATATTCAATATACTTCACCAATTAAGAAAACAAATCATACTTTCCAGCGATAAACCTCCAAAGGATCTGAAGGGGCTGGATGATAGACTAATTTCAAGATTTCAATGGGGATTAACTGCTGACATTCAGCCTCCTGATCTTGAAACAAGGATAGCTATACTGAAAAAGAAATCTGAAGATTATGGAATGAATATTGCTAATGATATTCTGGAATATATTGCTTCAAATATTACTTCCAATATCCGTGAACTCGAGGGGTGTTTAATAAAACTCCTCGCAAATGTATCTTTAAACTCTAGGGAAATCAATCTTGCACTTACCAAAAAAACCGTTCAGGAAATTGCTACAGATAGAAAAATAAATATTACTATTGAAACAATAACTAAAACCGTATGTAACTATCTGAAAGTAGATGAAAATAAAATAAGAGATAAAACTAGGAAAAAGGAAGTTGTGCTTGCACGGCAGGTAGCAATGTATCTTTCAAAAGAACTTACAAAATGTTCATTAAAAACTATCGGTTTGAACTTTGGGGGACGAGACCATTCTACTGTAATACACGCCTGCAACACAATTGAGGGAATGAAAATAATCGATAATACTGTCAAGCATCTGGTCGATAATCTCCGGACACAGATTGAATTAAGCAGTACATGATCCTCAATATTCCCATTTTGAAGATGTGTTTTTTTACGCAAAAAAATGATGTCGATAATATGTCCGTATGTCCAAAAGTATTTGTGAATAAACCATGGCTTATCAACAACTCATGATAAAATCTAGCTTCGCACACTACTTACCAACATTCAATTATTATGATTGTCTTCTTTTTCGTTCGATTTTTAACTAATATATGCTTATTAACATATTAACATCCTTATTATAACTATTATATTATATCTTTATATAGATAATATTAATAATGATGTGTGTATCCATAAATTTATTGATTATTATAATTCTTTGATATAATTTTCTATTAAGTATTAAGAGGCTAAAATGAAATATAGATTACCTCTATTCATTTGTTTTATTTTATCATTTATTTTGATAAATGGATGTTCAGGAAAAGTTAACAACTCAGTCACATTTACAAATTTAGCTCAAGGAACTGTGTATGTTAATTTCAGAGGTGAAGATATTACTCTGACACCGGGGAATTCTGTGATTTTGCAGGAAATACCAAAGGGTACCTACAACTACGACACAAATTTTGCCATTCCGGTCAATGCTCTAAGTGGGTCTTCACAAGGAGCGGTAAGCGGAAATTTGACTATTTCGGCTGGAACGAGAATTTTGGTTATGTATACCTCCACCTTAACAAATAATGGTGCATATGTTTTATATGCTACTATATCCAGCAGTGACGACCAGGCAGCGCCAACAAGTCCCTAATATGGGGAAAAACCATAAAATAAATTGGTATAAGATATGTCATCTCGGGCGTATTATAAGGGCTCATATAACTAATATTTTCATTGAGATTCCAATAAAAATTTAGTAAATTTAAATGTTTTAGAAGGAGAATGTTTTAATGGAATTCAAAATAAATAGCAGGGTAATAGAGAAGCTTTTATCCAAGATTATTCCTGCGGTACCAGGTCGAACACCGATGCCCATTCTGGAAAATTTCCTATTCGAAATTAAAGATGGATTATTAACAGTTAGTGCAACCGATCTTGAAATTGCATTAAGGTCAATACTAAATGTTAATGCAGATAAAAATTTGAGAATGGTTATCCCCGCACGCCTATTATATGATATAATCCGTTCCTTACCGGATACGCAGATTCATTTTGAAGTTGAAGATAATCAAAAATTAAAAATTAAAACAGAAAATGGAGTATATAATCTAAGTTATTCTTCGCCTGAAGAATTTCCCGCAATTCCATCTGTTGTGAAAGAAAAAGAAATTTCAATAAATGGAACAGATCTTAAAAAAGCAATTGATCAGACATCTTTTGCGATGAGCAAAGAAGATATGCGGCCAGCTATGACAGGGACCCTATTGGAATTTACTAAAGAAGGCTTGAAGTTTGTCACTACAGATGGACACCGCTTGGTTAAATATGTTTATAAAACTGTTAAAACAGATGCCGAGGAACAATACATAGTGCCAGAAAGAGCTATTTCAGTGCTTTCAAAACTCCTTACTGATTCTGATGTAAAAATATTTTTCAGTAAAACCAATATCTCTTTTCATATAGATGAACTTGAATTTACTTCACGTCTTATAGGAGAAAAATATCCCGCTTATTCAAGCGTTATTCCTGCAGAAAATGAAAACCAGTTAAAAGTAAAAAGAGATAATCTCCATTCCGCGATTAGGAGAATGCTTTTATTCTCTGCTTCCAACTCCAAACAGGTTAAATTTTCAATTGGAAAAAATAATCTGGAAATATCAGCTGAAGATGTTGATCATGGTTCAAATGCAACCGAGAACATTTATTGCGATTATAGTGGCGAGCCAATGGATATAGGTTTTAATACTGCATATGTAAGCGAGATACTTTCTCATGTGAATAGTGAGGAGTTGATATTTAAACTTCATTCTCCCACTAAAGCGTGTATAATTGAACCTACTGCACTTTCCGAAAATGAAGATCTCATGTTGTTGCTTATGCCGGTACGTCTGAATAATTAAATGATTTTATCTTCTATTAATTTAAAGAATTTTAGAAGTCATAAAGACACATATTTGAATTTTTCTGATAAACTCAATTTTATAATCGGAGGAAACGGACAGGGTAAAACTACAGTTCTTGAGGGTATTTATTATCTTTGTACAAGTAAAAGTAATAACTCAACATCAGATATTGAAGCGGTTAGTTTTAATGAAGCAGGATTCGAACTTAATGGAATATTTAATGATTTAAGTGAAAATAAAGTAAGAATTGTCTATTCAGTTGCAGACAATAAAAAACATTACTTTAAAGATACAAAACTTATTTCTCGATCAGCAGATATAATAGGAACATTCCCTGTTGTAATTTTAACTCCTTCAGACCACTACATTACCCAAGGACCCCCTGCAGAACGAAGAAGATTCGTCGATTCTGTTATTTCACAATCAAGCGAAAATTATCTGAAAACTTTATTAGATTACAGTAAGACTTTAAGGCAGCGATCTGCACTCTTGTTCCAACTGAAGGAAGATAGGAGACAGTATCTTTTTGATGAACTTGACGCATGGACAGAAAAACTAATTGATTCAGGTTTAAGTCTTATAAATTACAGATTAAATTTTACTTCAAATTTTTTAAAATATATAGCTGCTTCATATAAAATTATTATGGGAAACGACGAGGTTCCTGGATTAAAATATTCTTATCTGGAGAATTATGATGGATCTGGATTAAAAGAGGAGTTTACGAGATTGATTGAATTAAAAAGAAATGAAGAACTCAAACGCTCTTCTAACCTTGTCGGGCCACACAGAGATGATTTTTTACTTGAAATAAATAATTTAAATCTTAAAACTTATGGTTCTCAGGGGCAACATAAAACATTCCAGGTAGTTTTGCGATTTGCCCAATTCTTTTATTTAAAAGAAATTATGGGAATTGTGCCACTTTTCCTTCTTGATGATATTTTTGGAGAATTGGATATGAAGAGATCTCAGAGAATCAGTGAATATTTAAGAGAACTTGGGCAAGCATTTATTACTATGACTGACTTGACAAATACTGCATTCATGCCGAAAAACGGAAATGACAGACATATAAATCTAAGGTCAGGGGGAGTTGCCTGTGGATAATGGTTTCTTGAAATTATCGGATATTATTGATTCTCAACCTGAGTTTGAAGGTTTAAGAAAAAGAATTAAAGAGACTGAGGTAGTGGAAAATTTCTTTGAAATATTTCCGGATTTAGGCAAAGTTGCCAAAGCTGTTAAGGTTGATAAGAAAACCTTATTCCTGAAAGTAGAGAATTCGGTTTGGCGCAGCGAGCTAAAATTCAGTGAAAGCATTATCGTAGAAAAGATAAACACATTCTTCAAAGAAGAAAGAATTAAGTTCATAAAATTTTCATAATAAATGTTAAATAGTTCGGAAGAAAATATGGCTAATGAAAATGCAAACAATGATTATAGCGCAAAAAATATTAATGTACTTAAGGGTCTTGAGGCTGTGAGGAAAAGACCTGCAATGTACATCGGGGATGTTGGTCCGCGCGGTCTCCACCATCTGGTAAATGAAGTAGTAGATAATTGTATTGATGAAGCTTTAGCGGGTTACGCGGATTCTATATTATTAACTATACATAAAGATGAGACTATTTCTATAGATGACAATGGAAGAGGAATCCCTGTTGATATGCATCCGGAGGAAAAAAGATCAGCGCTTGAAGTCGTAATGACTATGCTTCATGCAGGGGGCAAATTTGATAAAAATAGTTATAAGGTGTCGGGCGGACTTCACGGAGTGGGAGTATCGGTCGTTAATGCTCTTTCTGAATGGCTTAGGGTTGAGGTAAAAAGAGACGGTGGAGTGTTTGTGCAGGAATATAAAAGGGGTATTCCGATTAAACCGGTGAAAGAGATTGGAAAAGCTAAGAAAAATGAAAGCGGTACATTAATAACCTTTCGTCCGGATTCAGAAATATTTAAAGTAACTAATTTTAAATTTGACACAATTGCCGAGCGTATCAGGGAATTAGCTTATCTTAATAAAAATATAAGTATCAGGATAATTGATGAAAGAGACGGAGAGGATGTTACTTTTCATTTTAAAGGCGGTCTAATAGAATTTGTTAAGTATCTTGATGAAAACAGGGAGCCGCTTCATAAAACGGTTTATATTGAAGGAGAAAAAGATGGAACGCCTATCGAGCTTGCGTTTCAGTATAATGCATCCTATTCAGAAAACATTTTTTCCTATGTTAATAATATAAATACAACCGAAGGAGGAACCCACTTAGTCGGATTTAAGTCAGCATTAACAAGAACGTTAAATAATTATGCGTACAAAAACGGAATTATTAAAGAGGGTAAAATACAATTAACTGGAGATGACTTTAGGGAAGGTTTAACTGCGGTTATTTCTGTTAAAGTTGCTGAGCCCCAGTTTGAAGGACAAACAAAAACAAAACTTGGCAATAGCGAAACTAAGTCTGCTGTGGAAACACTTATAAATGAAAAATTAGGCGAGTACCTTGAGGAGAATCCTTCAGTAGGAAAGAAAATAATTGAGAAATGCCTGATGGCAGCTGAAGCAAGGGAAGCTTCCAGAAAGGCAAGAGACCTTGCCAGAAGAAAGAACGCACTCGATACTATGAATCTTCCGGGTAAATTGGCGGATTGCTCTATAACTGACCCTGAGCATTGTGAAATATACATTGTTGAAGGTGATTCGGCCGGTGGCTCTGCAAAACAAGGAAGAGACAGGAGATTTCAGGCTATCCTTCCCCTTAAAGGTAAAATCCTTAATGTGGAAAAAGCTAAGCTGAATAAGATTTTAGAAAATAATGAAATAAAAGCGATTATTTCGGCTATCGGCGGGGGGTTCGGACCTGACTTCGACCACAATAAAGCGCGTTACGGTAAATTAATATTAATGACTGATGCCGATGTGGACGGAAGTCATATCAGAACTCTTTTGCTCACATTCTTATACAGGCATATGAATGACCTTATAACTTCTGGGAAAGTTTTTATAGCCCAACCTCCCCTATACAAAATAAAAAAAGGGAAGGAGGAATTATATGCTTTTGATGAAAAGGAGAGGGATGAAGTTATTAAGAGGTTTAAGGGAAATGGCAAAGAAGATGGATTAGAACTTTCAGAAGATGGAATGC
This sequence comes from Ignavibacteriales bacterium, assembly GCA_003141435.1. GTDB lineage: Bacteria > Bacteroidota > Ignavibacteria > Ignavibacteriales > Ignavibacteriaceae > Fen-1301. The sequence goes on along the minus strand of PLLW01000087.1, from coordinate 44,458 downwards.
CCAAAGGAATATTGATATCACGCTATAAAGGATTGGGAGAAATGAATCCCGAACAACTCTGGGAAACGACTATGAATCCTGAAACGAGAACAGTTCTACAGGTTAATGTTGAAAGTGCCGCTGCGGCAGATAAAATTTTTGAAACCCTGATGGGAGATGCTGTTGAACCTCGCAGGGAATTCATTGAAAAGAATGCAAAATATGTCAAGAACCTTGACGTATAACCTAATTGATTTTTATTCGATCTGAAAATTATAAGCTAAAAAAAATATCAGAGAAATATGGCAACAATATTTGAAAAAATAGTTCCGGTAACACTCGAGGATGAAATGAAATCATCCTATATCGATTACTCAATGTCAGTCATTGTGGCTAGAGCTTTGCCGGATGTCAGGGATGGGTTAAAACCAGTTCATCGCAGAGTCTTATATGGAATGCATGAACTTGGTGTGGCATACAATAAGCCTTATAAAAAATCTGCCAGGATTGTGGGTGAAGTTCTCGGTAAATTCCATCCTCATGGCGATACAGCCGTCTATGATTCTATGGTTAGAATGGTTCAGAGTTTTTCTTTAAGATATCCATTGGTTGATGGACAGGGAAACTTTGGTTCGGTCGATGGCGACTCTCCTGCAGCAATGAGATACACAGAAGCAAGACTTTCAAGGATTGCCGATGAGATGCTTCGTGATCTTGATAAAAACACAATTTCTTTTGCCCCTAATTTTGATGATTCCCTTCAGGAACCGACCGTGCTTCCTTCCTATCTTCCAAATTTACTAGTTAACGGTTCAAGCGGTATTGCTGTCGGAATGGCAACTAATATTCCTCCTCACAATTTAACTGAAGTTATTAATGGATTAATAGCTTTAATTAATAAACCGGAGCTACCTTCGGAAAAATTGATGAAATATATTTCTGCTCCAGATTTTCCTACGGGTGGTATTATTTATGGGTATGAGGGAGTGAAGGATGCTTATACTACAGGACGAGGCAGAATTGTAATACGTGCCAAGGCAAATACCGAAACCCTTAAGAATGGTAGAGAAAACATCATTATAACTGAACTACCCTACCAGGTTAATAAATCAAACTTAATTGAAAAGATTGCTGATCTTGTAAGAGCTGGTACGCTCGCCGATATTTCAAACATCAGGGACGAATCTGATCGAGATGGTATGAGGGTTGTTATTGAATTAAAAAGAGATGGTCAGCCGGCTGTTGTGCTTAATCAATTATTTAAACACACTTCAATGCAAACTACCTTTGGCGTAATTATGCTTGCTCTTGTACATGGAGCTCCTAAAGTTCTTACACTAAAGGAAATGATGCAGCATTTTATCGTCCACCGTATGGACGTTCTTATTAAAAGGACACAGTACGAACTGGATGCTGCTGAAAGACGTGCCCATATACTTGAAGGCTACATAATTGCGCTGGATAACATTGATGCTGTAATTGATACAATCAAGAAATCAAGAGATGTTGAAACAGCTAAGAATAATCTCATCCGCCGGTTTAAACTAAGCGAAATTCAAGCCAAGGCAATTCTTGACATGCGTTTGCAAAGGTTAACGGGACTTGAAAGAAAGAAGATTGAAGATGAATATAAAGATTTAATTAAGCTTATCGAAAAACTTAAAGGTATACTATCTTCGGAAGAAAAAAGATATCTAATAATCAAAGACGAGCTGCTCGCTATCAGAGATAGGTACGGAGATGAAAGAAGAACAGAGATTGTATATAACTACGAAGAATTCTCTTTAGAGGATACAATAGCTGAAGAAGATGTTGTTGTAACAATTTCTCATAACGGCTTTATCAAGAGATTCCCTGTAAGTGGATATCGCAAGCAGGGACGAGGCGGCAAAGGAGTAACAGGTGCTGGTACGAAGGATGATGATTTTATTGAACATATGTTTATTGCCTCAACTCATCATTATATAATGTTCTTTACTGATCAGGGTAAATGTTATTGGCTAAAAGTCCATGAGCTTCCTGAAGGAGGAAGGGCAACCCGAGGAAGGTCAATTCTTAATCTTATTGAAAAGGAAAAAGAAGAAAAGATTGCAGCGTTTGTTGCAGTAAAAGAATTCAAGGATGACAGCTATCTTGTTATGGTAACAGAAAAAGGAACAATTAAGAAAACAGTTCTTTCTGCATACGGTAATGTGAGAAAAGGAGGAATAAATGCTATAAATATTTCCTCGGATGACAAACTTATATCAGTTAAAATGACTGATGGAAGCAATGATATAGTGATTGGCACTAAAAATGGCCTGGCAATCCGGTTCCATGAAAAAGATGTAAGAAATATGGGTAGAGTAGCGACTGGTGTAAGAGGCGTAAACCTGAGTAAAGGTGATATCGTGGTGGGGCTGCTTGTTATAAAAAGAAACGACAATATACTTGTTGTAACTGAGAAGGGTTATGGTAAACGTTCAGATATCAACGACTACAGAATTACTCATCGCGGTGGGAAAGGTGTAATTACTGTAAAGACAAGTGAGAAAGTTGGAAAAATGATCGCGATGATGGAAGTTGTTGATGGCGACGAACTTGTAATTATCTCTACCCAGGGAATGGTTATTAGGCAGAGTATTAAAGAGATACGCGTGATGGGAAGAAATACACAAGGAGTAAGAGTTATTAGACTCAATGAAGGAGATACAATAGCTGATATTGCCAAGGTCGTTCCTGATGAAGAAGGCAATGGTGAAGAAGTTAACGCTGAAGAATAAACTATAGACGCGCTATTCTGCACTTGCAGTATTGTAACAAGTGATATATATTAAGAAAACAACGCCTCTCGGTTTATAAGCTATTTATAAAATTGAATAGAAAAATCCTAACTGTAAAGATTCTTTCATTTGTGCTGTAGGTGACTGGGCTTTTTCATAAATAAATAAATAGGTTAGATTAACATTCAGGAAATCATTAATCTTAGCAATTACTGCATTGTCCCATCTAACATCCCAGACATCCAGGCTTTTGTATCGTGTGAATAACCGAAGATTTCCTTTATAAAGAAGATTCTCTGCTATTTTAAATTCTGCAGTACTAACTGATTCCAAACCGGCATCTATCCTGAAGTTTTTTGCTTCACCTGATTCAGGATCAATATTATAAAGAGCGCTATACTTTTTNNGGGTCAAAGAAATTAGCAATGGGTACAATGGGGGTTTTTCCATAATCATAACCTATAGCCAGGGGTGTCCTTATAGTATTACTTATAAATGGATCGACAGCCCAGTTGAATTTACGTGAAAAAACTGTTTCCATATAGAAATCATTATCGTTTGTTACGAAATTCGCACCGCCTAATTTTGTCTTCCCGTATGCAAGGTTTAAATTATTTCTGAAGCTCCAGTCATCTGTAAAATATTTTAAACCAAACATTCCTGAAAGAGTCCAGGAAATAGCATTATCTCCCCCACTTGTCCAGTTACTTAATGCAATCTGGTTTATATTAAAACCAGCTGCTGCACCGGGGATCCATTTATAGAGAATAGTATCCTTCTGCTGAGGTAAAATAATATTTAATGCTATTAAGCAAAATAATATAGTAAGTAGTACTTTCATTCTAGTAATTAAAATCTACGGTCATTCGGTTTATTATTATGAAGCCATTGAACCTTTATCCAGGCAGGACTTCCTGACGTATTTCCTATGCTATCAGCTGTTATAATCATTTTGGAATAACAAGAATCTGTATCAAAAATGAAAAAATAATTCGTTTCGGTATTTTGCACTTGTGTTACCCAACTGTCAAGTACTGTTGGAGATTCGACACTATCATTTAAATTTGTCGACAATCCTACGAAAAAAGATACTTTTCGATTATTGATACTACTGGATGAAGTGGTAATTACCAGTCCATTACTTGAATAATAAATATCAACCGAATCATTACCACCTGATGCCAGCAAAGAAGATCTTCCTGTCTTTAATATGATCCCCCTCGGAAAAGCTGTCGAATCAAATGTGGCAGCCCATATTGTTATCGGTCCGTAACTAGTAACCGATTTATCACTTAAAAGTGTTTTGTTAATCGTAATGTGCGACCCATCTTGAACATTTACTGATACAGTATCATTTAAATAATCTGTTAATTTAAGAATTACGGTGTGGGTGCCCGCATTTATATTAGCGACACTGTCTGGTGTAAATTTTCCAGTATTTGTCCCATCTAACCATATTTGTGCTGAAACTGGAACAGAAGAAATATAGATATTACCCACAGCGTTAGGTGCTATGGGATTATTATTAATATCATTGCTTTTACTTTTACATGATGCAAGCAACAATCCGAATATTACCAAAAGAGGTACAAAAATATAGTGCTTATTCATTGGAAATTCCTTGATCTATTTTTTATTATTTTGTAAAAATACAAATATTTTCAAAACTTATTATAATATAAATCCAAATTGTGCAATAGAGGGAAAGGAAATGTCATAATAGATGTAAAAACATTAATCTCTGGATAAAGAAGACCAAACTAATTATAAGTGAACTCATTCAAATATTTGGTTTCGCTTAATTTGAAATGCTTTTTAATAAAATCTAAAAACTGCCTATTTGCTAAAGCACCTCGTTTTGCTCATATCATTATACTGGAAGATTAGCGTTTCTTACATATTGTCATATACCAATACCATACCAATAGAATACCAATAGGTCATCATTAGCTCCCCTCTTTCTGATGCATTTTAGATCAAAGATATGTGACGGATGTCATTTCCTATCGCAAAATTAGGGATAAATCATTACGGACGCTGTCATCCGAATTAAAGTAAGACATTAATAAAATTGGTTCTTGATTTTGTGGTGGGTTATGAATTTAGTTCATCAAAGTGAGGCAAAATGCACCAGAGTACGGTAAAAATAACTTATTTTCCGCATTATAGACACAAAAAATCCGCTATAAAAGCATTAAGGGACGACATTGGCAATAGCTACCTTTAGTCAGTAATAATTACAGGTAACTATTACTTGCCTCTATTAATGTAAAAAATAAGTATGTTTACTTTAGAAATTAAATTGTCAATATATGATACATTTTGTAATATGAATTAAGGAATAAAGTCGTTTTATAGCGGCTGTAATTTATTGTTTTAGCAACGATAATGCTGGATATTGCAGTATTTTTTCTATTCCTAAAAATTTTAACAACAAATTCTACCTGAAATTATTTAATAATAATTTTTAGTGATTGTCTTAGCTATTGGCACGGAAAATGATATTATATAATCCGCATGGTTCGTAAAATACAAATTTTAGTTTACCAGAATAATTACAGAATACGAATATTTAATTAACATATATAAACAACATATTTAGGAGTGATTCATGGGTCAACAACAACTTCTTCTCATCGTTCTCGGCGTTATCGTAGTTGGTATCGCTGTAGTAGTAGGAATAAATCTATTTAATGCAAACTCTATTTCATCTGCCAAAGATGGTATAGTCAGTGATCTGAACAATTTAGGATCAATGGCTCAGCAGTTTTACAAAAAACCAGTTGCAATGGGCGGCGGCGGAAATACTTTCACCGGTTGGACAATCCCGACAAAACTGGCTACAACGCCAAATGCTACCTATGTTCTGACCACAGGAGCACAAACCATTACAATAGTCGGTACTGGATTTATGAAAGGAAATAGCGGTAGTACGATAGTTGGTACAGCAACTGTAACGGCAGATTCTCTTGGCGCTAGCATAACAACACAATAATTTTGATTTTCTGACGTTTCCTTGTTAGTTTTCATAAGGCTGGTAAAAAGATTATATTTTATCAGCCTTATTTTTTTAAAAGGATCTTATGGTTGAACTTAGATTTACTGCAGAAAAATTAAACGGGCAAAAATTAATCGGTTCTTTATCAGCAGATTCTTTTCCTGAAGGGAAAAAAAAGATAGCAAGTTTAGCAGAAAAGAATCAGTTAAAAATAAAGAGTATTGAAAAGAAATCAATTTTTCTGTACCGTGCAAGAAAAGGGAAGGAAAAGCCATTCAGTGGAGAACAGAAAGCCTATACAAAAAAAGAAATTGTAGATGCTCTTCTACGCTTGGATTATGAAATTTTAAGTGTCAATAAGAAACTAATCAATTTTCATTCAAAACCACCAAATCAGGAAATAGTCACTTTTGTAAAAATCAGCGCAGAACTCCTTGAGCAGAAATTGTCATACGGAGAAATACTAACTCTTTTAATAAATGATACCAGTAACAAAACATTAAAAGAAACCCTGAAAGAAATTAACAATGATCTTAAAAAAGGAGAAGACAGCGAAGCCACCTTCCTGAAGTATCAATCAGTCTTTGGAAAATTTACTGCTTATATGCTGGGACTTGCCAGCAAAAGTGGCAATATGACGGAAATTTATAGAGCAACTGCAAAGTTTCTTGAAAGAAGACAGGAATTCAAAAAGAATTTAAGAAGCGCCCTTATAACACCAGCAGTAACAATATTCATCCTTTTTTTGGCTGTTCTTTTTTATGTGGGATATATATTTCCGGAAACCGCAAAATTGTTCGTTAAGTTCGGAATCGATCTTCCTCCAATGACAGCCTTCACTTTAAAAATGAGCGACTTTTTAATTGCCGATAAATATCTTATTGCATTTGTTCTTTTTGTCCCTGGTATCTTTTTATGGCGATTTGCAAAATCAAAGAGAGGGGGTTATATTTTTGATAAGTATATTTTGAAAATTCCATCTTTGGGTCCTTTGATCCACAAGACATTGATTGAAGTATATTGTAGGGTATTTTATACCTTATATAGTGGCTCTGCTGAAAGTATTGAGCCGATAAGGATAGCCGCTGAAGCAGCGGGTAATAAATATTTTGAGGATAGAATAAAGAATATCGCAATACCTTTAATGATTACAAAAGGGACAGGGATGACTGATGCATTTATTGCAAGCGGGGTATTTACAGAAACTGCACTTTCAAGGCTTCATTCTGGCGAAGAGACTGGAACAATTAAGAATACATCCCTTCAACTAGCTAATTATTATGAAAGTGAAACAGTTTATAAACTTAAAAACTTAATCGAATTAATTCAGGTTTTTATTGCCATGATTATTATGGTGGTGATGATTTTATTAACTTTGGTATCAGCAGAAACTGCTACAGTAAGACCCAAAGCACCTGGTGCAAATAACAACATTAACATAGAAAGAAATATAGCATGATCGATAGTAATCTTGAAATGACGGATAAGATCGGATATCTCCTCTTTAAAAAAGGAATAATAGATGTAGGTCTGCTTGAGAAGGCATTAAGTGCCAAAACAAATGATAAAAGCAAAATTAAAAGAAATCTTGCGCAAATATTAGTGCAGGATTTTGGTTGTGATCATGATACAATTTTTAAGGAGGTCGCGATATTATATGCTTTTAAGGAACTTGATACGAGACCTGAAGAATTATCTTCTCAAAGGTTAGACTCAATCAGGCAGATGATAAATGGTGCCGGAAATGTTCTGAAGGAACAGATGTTGGAGCATAAAGTAATCCCTTTTATGTTTGATGACAGGATAAAAGATAAATTAATTTTAGCTGCCATTGATCCCACAGACAGAAATATTCCTAAAATTGCATTCGGACTAAATGCTAAAAAACACGAAGTAATATATATAACAAAAAAAGATTATGAGAAACTAATACAAATCCTCCTCCCACCTGAAAACGTTTACCTGAAGATGATGGAAGAATCAGCTGGCGAACTTCAGATGGAGAAAGATGAGAGCGGTCTGGATGAGCAGGCACTTGATGCGGAGATAAATAAAAGTGCATTAATCAATTTAGTGGAAGGAGCTTTGTTGGAAGGTGTTCGGATGGGGGCAAGTGATATCCACTTTGTTCCAAAATCAGGGAATAAAACCGACATTCTTTTCCGTATCGATGGTAATTTACAAATATGGCATGTTCAGGAAGGCACCCTGCCCGAAGCGGTTGTAGCAGTAGTTAAGGACCGTTCAAATGGTATGGACAGGTTTGAGAGGGAGAGAGCGCAGGATGGGTTTATTCAAAGAGAAATAGATAACCATATAATTCGTTTCAGAGTTTCAGTTTTACCAATGNNCAAGGCATGGTAATTTTAACAGGTCCTACCGGATGTGGAAAAAGCACAACCCTTGTTGCTGCTCTATATCAGGTAATCGATCCCACAGTTAATGTCTTGACCGTAGAAGATCCAGTTGAATATGTAATTGAAGGGGCTCGACAGTTAAAAATTGGTTTCAAAATGAATTTTGAACAAGCAATCAGATCTATTCTTCGTCATGATCCCGATATTGTTCTTGTAGGTGAAATGAGAGATAAAGAAACTGCCGATATTGCAATAAAATTAGCAAATACTGGACATCTTACATTTTCAACGCTTCATACCAATGATGCTCCAAGTGCTGTTGCCCGTCTTTATAAAATGGGAATAGAACCTTTCCTAATCGCGTATGCGATAAATCTTATTGTGGCACAAAGATTGGTTCGTAGGTTATGTCCGAACTGCAAAAAGAAAATAAGTAATTATGATGAAGCAATAATGAAAGCAGCTGGTTTGGATATTGCCGAATGGAGAAAGTATACTATTTATGAACCTAAGGGATGCGATAAGTGCAATGGCATTGGTTTTAAAGGAAGATTAGCAATTCATGAAGCCCTGTATTTTACTAAAGAACTTAGGCAGATAATTGTAAAATCCGGGGAAGATGTTGATGAAGAGAAAATCAGAATCCAGGCAAAGAAAGATGGGTCCCTAAACCTTAGAGAAGCAGGTCTTGAAAAAGTGAAACTGGGCTTAACATCAATTGAGGAAGTGTTAGCTTCAACTTCTGAAGAATAGGTTTATTAAAACTTATTATAATATACTTAGAGTTATATAGATTCAGCTAAATATGTTTTCTTAGTTAAATTTCTTGTCTTTATAACTTTAGAACTATAAATTACAATTATAAAAAACAAATAATGCCGTGGCTATACAAGATCAAAAATCAATCTTAAAGAATTTTGTTAGTACAATACCAGCTTATTTAGTAGGGCTCAATCGGGTAACCTATTTATTTGAAAATCTTGATAAGCTTAGACCAGAAGACAAAATCGGAATTAGGAACCTTTTCAACAAACTTTTAACTTCCATGATTGAAAGGGATGCCTCTGATATAGAACTAGGGGGGCATGGAAACGGCGAATATGTTTGGCTTAGAATATATGGCAAAAAAGAAAGGGTTAAGGATTTCCCGATGTTTACTGAGGATGAATCTGCATTAATAATCCTTAATTTACTAAATGCAAATCAATTAAAAGTTTTATCATCCACACATAATCTTGATTTTAGTTATTCTTTCCTGTACGAAAGGAAGAATGAAGAAGTAAGATTCAGGGCAAATGCATATTTTGAGTTAGATACATTAGCTCTTAATATGAGGGCAATTAATAATCAACTAAGACCAATTGAATCACTGGAATTTCATCCGAATGTTATAAAAACGATGAGTCATACGTATATAAAACATGGCTTATCACTTATAACGGGAATTACGGGATCAGGTAAATCGACAACACTCGATTCGATTATAGATGCACACAACAAAATGGATCCAGCTCATATAGTAATAATATCATCTCCCATTGAATATGTTCATAAGTCCAATATTGCCATTATTAAACATAGAGAGGTCGGACGAGACGTAGATTCGTTTAAAGATGGGGTGATACAGGCATTAAGACAAGATCCTGATATTATTGTTATAGGTGAAATGAGAGATCCTGATACAATTTTAGCCGCGTTGGAAGTTACTGACACGGGGCACAAAGTATTTTCAACACTGCACACATCTTCAGCAGTTGAGTCTATAGATAGAATAATCGCTGAGGTCCATCCCAGCGAACAGGAAAGAATAAGAAACAGACTTGCAGACGTTCTTATTTCTGTAGTATCCCAAAAGCTGGTACCAAGCCTCGATGGTAAAAGAGTGATGGCAAAAGAAATTTTGATTGTCAATCATAGTGTGAAAGCAGCTATTAAAAACAATAATATAAGCGAAATCTATTTGATGATTAACCAGGGAGGGCCTCAAGGTATGATCACTATGGAACAGGACTTAAAAAGATTATATTTGAATAAGAAAATTTCTCTTGAAACAGCGATTGCATATGCGAATAATAAAACGAGAATTCAACAAAATTTAACGGCGGTATAATTGACCACCCTTGTTTGTATATATAGCGAAGGTAACGACACAAAAATAGCTGTAGTTGTTAAGGAAAAAGAAAAAATAAAGGTACTTAGAACAGCTGCCTTTGATATAATACAGCCATCCCTAGTTCTTGAAGAGGGCCTATCCAGTTTAAACTTGGATGGGGAAGATATAGATCTTGATAAGTTAGACCAAAGGGATGCTGCGTCCGACCAGGCAAGTCAGAATGTAATTCTATCTTCATTAAAGGGGGTTAACCTTAATAACTGTTTATTTATACCTGCATTAACTGAACCCGCTATTCATTATCATATAGTTGAAGAAACAAAACAAGCACAGGGATCAAAGTTAACTCAGGAAATTATCCTTGATATTCAGGAAACAAAAAATGTAACTATAAGCAAAGAAAATCTTGGCTATATCGAACTAGCTAATAAATCAATTTTATCAGTTTTTCTAAGCGGAGATGTGCAATGTATAAAGATGGTAAATTCATTAGCACATTTTAACGGGAAACGATTTTACAAAATACCTGCTGTTAAAAGTGCGGAAATATCTCTTGCATATTATATTGCAAAAAGGAAAAAATTTTTCCCGGATGATAATTCTCTTATTGTTTATATAGGAAAAGAATACAGTAAGTTAATATTTCTGCATGGGAGGAAACTTAAACATATAGGCTCAACTCTGGACATTGGGACTATTAATCTTAATTCATATGATGTTTATTTCTCCAAAATATTACTTGAAATGGAGAATGGGGGTATTTCATCACTTGATAATATTATTGCGTGTGGTGAAGATGACAGTGAAAACCTGATTCTATCTTTTTATGGCACGTTTCCAGAGGCTAATGTATCAAGACTTGAATTTGATGATGTTGATCTATCGGATTTAGATGATAAGACAAAGAAAACATTTTCTTCTTACAGCGTTCCGCTAGCTGTAGCAATTGATTATTTTGATGATTTGGAAAACCTTCACAAAGGGATAAACCTTTTACCAAAATATGTAAAAGAAGAGCAGAAATTTTTTCAGTTCGCATGGCATGGATATGCTATGCTTCCCTTTCTTTTTATTATTGCTCTTCTGGTTACTTATTGGGTGCTTAGAAATCAGAAAGAGATTAGTGATTTAGATAAGCAAATAGCAGATAAAACAATTCTTCAGCAGCAGCACGAGGAGATATTATCCAGAATTTCAGATTTTCAAAACAAGATAAACGGATTTGATCAGACACAGACAATTCTGGATTCTGTATCCGTCGGCTCAGGAATTTGGTCTGTAGTTATGTCAAAGATATCGGGATTTATCAGCATCAACCCGAGTATCTGGTTAACTAAGTTGACAAAAGACGATGGCGATCAGGTGTTTTTAGAAGGTTATTCGCTTAATAAAAATGTATTGACGGATTTTGCATATTATCTTGAGAAGGCACAATTAAAAAGTGTCCATTATGAGGCTATTTTAGAAAAAAACACGTATAGGTTTAACATAGTTTTTAATATTTCGGGTTATTACAAAAGCACCCTATGAACAGAAAATTAAAAAACACTCTGGGAATTATCGGCCTGATGGTTGTTTTACTATTAGTAGGGGGTATTTATATCTTTGTTTTCCAACGAGGGAAATTAAATAAAAACAAGAAGAATTTGAAGGAATTGGAATCAGTCAATTATAATACAAGCCAGTTAAATTTACAATTGCAGGCTCTGGGGAAAAAAGCAGCAACTCTTGATTCTATCCTTTCTGCCCGCAAATTTAATATTCCACAGGATTTGTCCTCCATCAAGTTTTACAATTTTATAAATACTATTAGTATAGGGTTTTCACCAAACACACAGATCGATGTTGAGTTTATTGATCAGAAAAAAGACAAAGAGTTTTATTTTTTTGAATATAAAATTACGGGCAATGGGCCATATAATGATATTTATAAGCTGATCTATTCTATTGAGCAAAGCAAAGAACTTAAGAAAATCAAAACCTTAACATTGACAAATCAGATTTCGACTAATAAAGAGGGCATACCTAATTTCGTAGTAAATATTAATTGCAATGTAGATGTTTTTTTCTCGATGGATAATCGCTTTACAACAAATACGTTTGTCGAAAATAATCTTTTTACAGAATTAAAGCGTGATGCTTTTTATCCTTTAATCCGTACCCAAATTCCTCCTAATGTTGATGGGTTGTTAGATGTTCAAGGAGCAAAATTACTTGCACTTATTCCAGAAGGAGCTTTCCTGGCAGATACCAAGGGAAATACTTACTTGCTATGGGAAGGGGAGCAGGTCTATCTTGGGTATCTTACAAAGATAGATTATGAGCACAATTCAGCAAGCTTTATTCTGAATAAAGGAGGAATAATAGAAAGAGTTGAACTTGGAATAGATAAAGAAGTAAATAAGAAAAACCAATGAGTCTGAACATGAAAATTAAATTAATATTTGTACTAGTGTTTCTTTTGGGGACATTCTGTTTCCCTCAGAAATATTTAGAACGGCAGTTGCAAGGAGATATACCCAAGGATCAGTTTGTATCATTATCTTCTAATCTCACGTTCCAACAAGCAATCGACCTGTTAAGCAAAGTAAGTGAAAAAGTAAAAGGGAAAAAGATCATATCTACGGTTCCATTAAGTGACCCAATAGGAATAGAGTTGACAAATGTGCCCTATGACAGAGCCCTGGTTATGCTTGTGCAAATGAAAGGATTAATATTCGAAGAAAAAGAAGACGTTATAATTATTAAACGGAAAAACGAGTCTGTTTCACCACAAAGGACGGAATTAACATATGCTTCAGTAGATTCCCGTGAAGTTAAAATTTCAGCAGTATTCTTTGAAGCAGATTTAAATGCTGAAAGACAGCTTGGAGTCGACTGGAAACTTCTTCTCTCAAAGAATGGTTTGAATATAGGGGGCAATGGTGGGAACCCGATACTATCAACCACTAATACGACTACTCCAACCCAAGGATATCAGTTAAATGCAGCTTCAAGTTTTAATATGGGGGGTATGTTTGGAGATGCAACAGCTGTATTCAGAGCATTTGAAACACAAAACATTGGTGAGATTATAGCAAGTCCAAATGTTACTACACGGGACAGAATAAAGGGAAGAATTCAAGTTGGCACTGATTTTTCGATTAAACAAAAAGACTTTGCAGGAAACGTTATTGAGACTTTCTTTTCTACCGGAGCCATAGTTGAGGTTACTCCCTATGTATATAAAGAAGATGGTGTAGATTATATTTTGCTAGTTATAAGTGTTGAAAGAAGTTCATTTACTCCTGATCCTACCACAACTCAAGTGCAAAAAACTTCAGCAAGTTCGCAGGTCATTCTACTGAACGGGGAAGAAACAATAATTGGCGGACTTTATGAAAATGTTCAGACAAAGATCAGGAATGGAGTCCCGTTTTTAAAAGATCTTCCCTGGTGGTTTTTTGGGTTAAGATACATCTTCGGAAGTGATGATATTGTAACAACTAAAAAAGAGCTCATTATATCTATTAAAGCGGAATTAATACAAACTTTGAAAGAAAGATTGACAGGATTACATTCAACGAACCCCGTTAAAGATGAGTTCAAAAAGAATGAAGATAAAATTAAGAAATATCAGTTCAATGAATCGGAAAAATCAATAAAAGATAATTAAGGAATCCCATGGAATCAATTTTAATTGTTGACGATGATTTTAATCTTTGTGCAATTCTTAAGGAAGAATTAATCGAAGTTGGTTATGAGGCAGATTTTGTTAATACCGGCGATGATGCATTTCCTTATCTGGAAAAACACAATGTGGATTTAATACTTCTGGATTTAAAAATGCCAGGGAAAGATGGGTTTGATGTTTTACGGGAATTAAATGAAAAAAAAATAAAAGTTAAAGTAATAGTGCTAACGGCATATGCCGATGTAAAGGGAGCAATAGAATCTGCCCGGATGGGGGCAAGTGATTTTATAAATAAGCCTTATGATTTTGATGAGCTGTTGATAACGATTAGAAAGGTTCTGCAAAAAGATATTTAGATTATGAAGATTACATATAGAATTCTTATTATTAATTTCGCTATTGTATTTTTAGTGATAGGAAGTTCTGCTTTTGCTTTTTATTCGATAATGTACAGCGTTCTAACAACCCAGCAGTCAAAATATCTAATAAATTCAACTAACCATTTTATAAACGCCTACAGAGAAGCAATTAGCAACACTGAGGAAGATTTTTTATATCTTCTGGAAAATGGAATAGACAAGAAATTCTCTTCCCAACAATTATTTGAGAAAAATATTGATTTTATTCTTAAAACTAATCCTGCAAAACTTATAATTAATAAATCATACAAAGAAAATGTATATATTCCAGATAAACTCTTTTCACTTGATGATTTTATAACCCACAACCCATTTGTAGTTGTAAAGACGTATAAAAATAAAGATGGCTCCTCATATTATTATGGAAGAGTATTAGATTCTGAAGCTATAAATAAGTTTTCAAGGAGGATAGGGGCAAATATTGCTCTGGTTTGGGATAATACAATTGCTCAATCATCAGATGAATCTCAAAACCAGAAATTTCTTTTCTCGTTGACCAAGGCGTATAAATATCTTTCTTTAAAAAACAATTCTGATGTTTTTTCTCAGAAAGATGAGGCTACTGATATTCTTGTAACCTTATGCAAGCCTTTTTCTGATAGTGAAGACCTAAATAGAAGCTCTCAATTTCTTGTGTTCACAACCTTAAATGAAGCTGTCGATTTAAGATCAAGCATAAAAAATATTCTGGTCATTATTGGACTTTCCGGGGTATTAATTTCTCTGATACTTACTCTTTTATTTACAGACAAACTGAGGAGACAGATTTCAGATTTAGGTAAAGCTACTGAATTGATTAAAACAGGAGATTTTAATAATAAAATTTTAATTAAAAGTAAAGATGAAATAGGAAAGCTTACCACAGCCTTTAACCTGATGGCAACTGAACTTGAGAAGAATCAGAGATCTAAGAATGAATATTCAGATTTCATTACTATGTTGAACCAAAACCCTTCATTGAAGGAAATATCGGATGCTGCCTTAGGTAAAATTATAAGCATATGCGGTTTTGTTGCCGGGACATTATATACTGTTGAAGAGGATAGTGTTAAAATAGCCAGCTCATACGGGATAGAAATGGGAAATAGTTCTGTTAATTCAAATTTTATTAACTCGGTAATAGACAAAAGAGAATTAAGAGAATTAAGATTTGACGAGAACCCTCCTTCAATAAGAATAGGCTCAATAGAAATAGATCTTAAGTATCTCACTTTGGTTCCCATCATTTATAATACGAAAGTGATTGCAGTGCTTGAGTTAAGCGGAACAAATCAGCCAAAGGATGAATCAAGGGATTATTTAAATAAAATTCAAGAACATCTGGCTATAGGATTAGCGAATGCGATAGCATTTGCTCAGCTTGAGAAATTAGTTATCGAATTAAAACACCTCAATGAAGATTATCAGACGCAAAATATTCAAATTAGAAAGCAGAACGAAACTTTAATTGATCTTCACAAAAAATTAAAAGAAAAAGCAGAAGAGCTTGAATTTCAGAAACAGAAAGCAGAAGAATCAACAAAACTTAAATCCCAGTTTCTTGCCAGTATGTCACATGAATTACGCACTCCCATGAATTCAATTCTTGGTCTAACAGAATTGATGCTTGAACAAGGCAATATTAAAGGAAAAGACAGGGAGAGAATCGGGGTGGTTTTAAGTAGTGGGAAACGCTTGATGGGCCTCATTGATGATATCCTTGATTTGTCAAAGATTGAGGCAGGCAAAATGGAGATCCATAAAGAAGATGTGCTTCTGGAAGAATTAATTAAAGAAGTGGAACATTCAATAAGTCCCTTATTTAAGGATAAAAAAATTGATTTTAGGATTATTAAGGATACATCTACATCCATAATTATAAATACGGACAGAGGCAAAGTTACACAGGTCTTAATTAATCTTTTAGGGAATGCGATTAAATTTACAGAAGCCGGATATGTTGAATTTAAGATAAGTTCAGCCGAAAACAAGACCTTAATATTTAGTATTACAGATTCGGGAATTGGGATTGCAGATAATGATCAGAAAGTTATTTTTGATGAATTCAGACAAGTTGACGGGACCAGCACAAAGAGATATAGTGGAACTGGGCTCGGACTTGCAATATGCAAGAAAATTGCCAGTTTGCTGCAGGGTTCAATAAGTGTTTCAAGTAAACTGGGGATAGGTTCTTCCTTTACTTTTATAATTCCGCTTCACTTTGTTGAAAAAATAGAAAAGGAGGGCCCTCCCCCCATTCTCGCCATTGATAATAATCCAGGACCCTGGGATACTATGCCTGATGTAAATAAAGAGGCATTTTCAGGAGAAGAAAATATTCTAATCGAAGAGATTAAAGTAAATTATATAGGACGAGTGCTTGTAGTAGATGATGATCCAGATACTCTTTTTACAATTAATGAAATTCTGGAGTCATGTAATTGTAAAACTTACCTTGTGAAAGGAGGAAAAGAATGTCTAAATATACTCGAACAAATAACACCAGACATAATTCTGCTAGATATTATGATGCCTGAAATGGACGGATTCCAAACCATAAATAAAATCAGGATGTATCCAAAGTGGGAACATATTCCTATTTTTGCTGTTACGGCTAAGGCGATGCTTGAGGATAAGGAAGTAATTCTTCGGAATGGATTTGATGATTATGTCCCAAAACCGATTAACGCTGCAATACTTTCTATGAAAATCAAAAAAGTTTTTATGAATTTAAAATTAAGCTGATATGTCAAAAATTTTGGTAATAGATGATTTACCTGAAAATGTCTTTTTACTTCAGGACAGACTTGAACGGGAGGGATATGAAGTAATAACATCATATGATGGAAAATCAGGAATTGAAAAAGCCATTAAGGAAATTCCCGATTTAATACTTCTGGATGTAATGATGCCCGATCTAAATGGAATAGAAGTATGTAAAGCGTTGGTCTTAAACCCTGTTACTATACATATTCCAATTATCCTTGTTACAGCGAAATCAGGTGCGGAAGATACGAAAGAAGGACTTGAAGCAGGTGCATTTGATTATATAAAAAAGCCATTTGACAAAATTGAATTGTTAGCCAGAGTTCATTCGGCACTGAAATTAAATGAAGCTCATAAAATGCTTATCGAAGCTGAAAAAAGAAATATTTTTTCTGCCACAGTTGTAACCACAAACCATAAGATAAAACAGCCCCTTACTCTGATGAGTCTCTCCTCTACGGCTATAAAAAGGGAGATTAATAAAGATGTAATATCACGGGAAGAGGTTCTGAAGAAACTTAACTACATAGATATAGCCATTAAAGAAATTACAGATATCCTAAATCAGCTAAATGCAATTAAACAGCCGGTTTTTTCGGAATATATTAAGAATATCAGTATGGTTGATGTACCAACAGAAAGGGGAAAAACCTCAGATTAATTTTTTAATTGTGGACATCATCGCATCAAATTCGTAAGGTTTGCTGAGAAGACTATTTATCCCAAACTTTGGCAAATCGATCTTTGATTCAAGGCCAAGGCTCCCTGTTGATAAAATTACAGGCATTTTGAAATTTAATTCTCTAATACGTTGAATACACTGTAGTCCATTCATTTCCGGCATATTATAATCAATTATTATCAGGTCCACTTTTATTTCTTCTGTGAGAACGGTTAAAGCTTCCATCCCGGAAGATACTTTAATAACATTAAATCCATTCGATTCGAGAAGATCAGCAAGAAGGTCTCTCAGCATAATTTCATCATCTGCAAGGAGAATGATCTTATTTTCATCAATCTTTTTTACTACAGCGTTAGGCTCAAAAGAAGGAAGAAAGACTTCAAAAGTGGTTTTTTCATTTTCCTTACTAGTTACTTCAATATATCCCTGGTGTGCTTTTATAATTCCATAAGTTACATAAAGACCCAAGCCCGAACCAGTATCTTTTATTTTAGTTGAAAAGTAAGGATCAAAAATCTTTAATATATTTTCCTCTTTTATTCCAGAACCAGTATCACTAACGGAGATATGGACATAATTATTCATTTTAAACAAAGGGAATCGCATAACATTTTTTTCATTAATTGTTATGTTGTGTGCTGTTAAAGTAATAATACCTTTTTCCTCAATTGCTTCTTTTGCATTGACACAAAGATTTAACAATACCTGATAAATTTCAGTACTGTCACCGAGAATATTATAGAGAGAGTCATCGATATCATATATAAAATTTATTCTTTTGGGGAAAGTTTGAGTTATAACTTTAATCATTTCCCTAAGAAGATCATTCGGTTTTACCAGTTCTTTTCTTTTAGAGGTAGGTTTACCAAATGATAAAAGTCCTTTTGTTAAATCCCTAGCTCTTATGGAGCAATTTTCGATATTATCAAGTAGTCTGATATAATCTTCTCTAACAGGCCCCTCTCTCTTCAGAAGATTAACGCTACCGAAAATACTTGAAAGTAAGTTATTAAAGTCATGGGCCATTCCGCTAGAAAGTTTGCCGATTGTTTCAAGTTTTTGTGCTTGCACTAACCTGCTTTCAAGGGCATCATTAAGTTCCCGAGTTTGAATACTGCTTATGGAAAAGGAAAGAATAGCAGCAAATTGTTCAATATTGTTTATTTCCAGCGGGGAAAAACTGTCATTTAATTTACCGGTGATTAT
Organism: Ignavibacteriales bacterium; assembly: GCA_003141435.1. Taxonomy (GTDB): domain Bacteria; phylum Bacteroidota; class Ignavibacteria; order Ignavibacteriales; family Ignavibacteriaceae; genus Fen-1301. The sequence continues at coordinate 25,524 of PLLW01000087.1, read as the reverse complement.
CGTTGCAAGCAGTTTGTTATCGAAAAAGCAGGGTGTCAAGATTAAAGCTTGTGATTGAAAAATCCTTGCAAGGTTATAACCCACATTATCGCCTATATTCAGAGCAATAAGGGATATTCTATTTACTGAGAACCATTTGCTCAGGAAGGGGAAATTTGCATTTATTTCTTTTTCAATGTCTGGAGTATTCGATAAAATTTTTTGGGGATCAAAATACTGAAAGGTGTATTTATTTGAATCGTTATGGAATACGACAAGACCGAAGTTTCCTTTACTTATAGAAACGCACCTTTTAATGAGTTCATCAGCAATGACTTTTAAGGATTTTTCCCTTAACAGAAGGGATAATGTATTTTGTAGTTCTTTCTGAAACAGCAAATTATGCTGAAGAATTTCATCATCAAATTCTCCAATAAATTTCTTTTCGAATGGTTCAACTTTAATTATAAATCTTTTATGAACATTTTTCTTCTCATTTATGGGGATTATTTTAAGATCTGCATTTAAAGATGGAATAGGAAGAAAATGTGTTTCAGTACGATTGAGTTTTAAGGAATCAAGAATACCAAATAATTTAAATAACGATTGCCCTTTTAGTCTTTTATTGCTGAATAAGTTCTTAAATGATTTATTAAACCATACTATTTTAAAATCACCATCAGTTACAGCTATTGCGCTTTTCTCAGTCTCAAAATATTTTATAGTAGAATCTAAAAGCAATAAATTATCATGCATGAAATTTATTATTGTTTAATCTCATATTTTTTAATTTTAGAATAGAGTGTTTTCTGACTAATCCCAAGCTGGTTGGCTGTCAATTTTCTATCCCAATGGAAGCTCTTTAGAGCTTTAGTAATATGTAATTTTTCAAGTTCATCTATGCATAGAATATTGTTTTCGTCTATGGTCTCATCATTCGTCACAGGAAGAATTTCAACTATTGATGAAGATCGAGGAAGATTCAGGTCTTCAGTTTGAATCAATTCTCCTTCTGCAAAAATGAGAGCCCTTTCAATAATATGTTCAAGTTCTCTAATATTTCCAGGATAATCATATTGGAGGAGTGCATCTTCTGCATTTGGGGTTAACCTTTTGGGGGAACGAATAGGAGATTTCGTTTCAAGGAAATGGTTTGCAAGTATTAAAATATCTTCTTTCCTGTCACGAAGAGGAGGAATAGTTAATGTGATTACATTTAACCTGAATAAAAGGTCCCGCCTGAATTTTTTATTATCAGTTTCCTCAAGAAGATTTCTGTTAGTAGCGCTAATTACCCTGATATTGGAAGTAAGGCTAGTGACACCACCGATTCTCCTATATTCGCCATTTTCAAGGAATCTTAAAAGTTTAGGCTGAAGGGAAAGGCTTAGTTCTCCAATTTCATCCAAGAAAAGGGTGCCGCCATGTGCTATTTCGACCAAACCCTGTTTAGTAGATTTAGCATCAGTGAAAGCTCCTTTTTCATGTCCGAAAAGCTCGCTTTCAATTAACTGATCAGGAAGGGAGGCACAATTAATAATTACAAAAGGTTTATCGTTTCTCGAGGAATATTTATGAACATATTCAGCGAACAATTCTTTTCCAGTACCGGTCTCACCCTCTATTAGAATATTGGAATCTGATAATGCAGATTTGTTGGCAAGATTTATTGTCTTTTGAAGTCCGGGACTACTGCCAATAATTCTTGTCGATAATTTTTTGCTTACCTGGTTTGAGAGGATAGTTGTTTTTACTAAAAGGTCTTTATGCTCAAGAGCGCGATTAATCGTAACCAGAAGCTCATCAAAATTATATGGTTTGGCAATGAAGTCGTAAGCCCCTAATCTTATGCAGTCGACAGCTTTTCTAAAATCGGACTGAGCAGTAAGAATAATAACTTGTATAGAGGAATTATATTCCGAAACAAATTTTAGAACTTCTTCACCATTTACAATCTTCATATTAAGATCAAGAAGTAGAATATCGTAATTCATATTCTTAATCGCTTCAATTGCAAGGCTTCCATCATATACAGTGTCAACTGAAAAGCCTTTTTCAAGAAGTTGTTCTTTTAGCAGATAACAAAGGGTTTCGTCATCATCACAGACCAATATTTTTGAATTTTTTGCCATAATTATTGTTTATAACCCCATTAAACGAATATTCATTTGGAATAAAAAATTGATTTTTATATATTAGTAATTCTTATAATTATTTAAGGGCGCGTAGCTCAGGGGTAGAGCATCTGCCTTTTAAGCAGAGGGTCGGTGGTTCGAAACCACCCGCGCTCACTAAATCGAATCCATGATTCAATAAGCCGTTTTTTAGCGGCTTATTTATTAAGTACCTCAAGAGAGAATAAAATAATTTTCCTTCCTTAAATTAAGTCTTTTTATACTTATAATTCCATTAAAATTAAACAAAATATTAATATTTTAATTTACTGAATGTGCTGGTAATTATAGAAATTTTGTTACAAGAATTATTTTAATGAGTCATTATATCTTTTAATTACGAAACCAGCGATAGTATTTCCAATACTAATTGATGCAGTTGCAGCGGGGGAGGGGGCGTTTAATACATGAACCATTTTCTCTGTCTCAATAATCCTAAAATCATCGACCAACTTTCCATTCAGTTCCAGAGCCTGAGCCCGAACCCCTGCTCCACCCGGATAAATATCAGCATCTTTAATTTCAGGAACAAGTTTCTGAAGTGCAGAGACAAATTCAGATTTATTGAATGATCTATAGAATTCCTTTATTCCCATTTTATAATGCATTGCTGCCATTTTCCAGAATCCAGCGAATGAAATCATCTGAAGCGAGTCCTCAAATGAAAAATCAAATTTTTTGTAACCTTCTCTTTTAAAGGAAAGGACCGCATTTGGACCAGCCTCCACGCCACCCTTGATCATCCTTGTGAAATGAACCCCCAGAAAGGGAAATTTAGGGTCGGGTACCGGATATATCAAGTTATTTATTAAGTATTCTTTATCTTTTACAAGATTAAAATATTCTCCACGGAATGGTATTATTTGCAGGTTCGGTTTTATTCCACATTTTTTAGCAATCCTATCGGATTGAAGACCAGCGCAATTAACGAGAATCCTTGTCTTTATTTTCTCCTGATTTGTTTCGAGGATCATTTCGCCATTTTTCCTGACAAGATTCAAAAATTTTGTTGATGTTAATACTTTGCCACCAGATACTTTAATAAGCTCAACATATTTCTCTGTGACCAATGAATAATCTACTATTCCAGTTTCGGGGACAAATAAACCAAGGATTCCATCCGCATATGGTTCATGTTCTTTAATTTCTTCCTTGGATATTTTTCTTATTCCTTTAATTCCGTTTTCTTTTCCCCTCTGTTCCAATTCTTGAAGGGCATGTACTTCAAAATCGTTCACAGCGATTACAATTTTGCCACATTTATCATGTGGAATATTGTTTTCATTACAGAATTTGTACATCAATTCTCTCCCCTCTATACAATTCTTTGCTTTTAACGATCCCGGTTTATAGTAGAGTCCTGAATGGATTACGCCGCTATTATTTCCCGTCTGGTGTGGAGCAATTTTATTCTCAGCCTCTATCAGGATAACCGAGAGAGTTTTATCTTTTTGAAGAGACATGCCAACTGCAGTTCCAACAATTCCCCCCCCGATTATTGCTATATCATAAGTCATACCCATCCCCTCAATTTACAAGCCTCTGCTACACGCGCCACGCCAACCACCATAGCGGCAAGCCTGGGATGAACATTTTTTTCTTTTACTGCTTCATATACCCGGTGATATGCTTTGGTTAATTTCTGATCCAGTCTTTTATGTACAACATCCTCATCCCAGAAATATGAATATTTATCCTGGACCATTTCGAAATAGGATACAGTAACCCCTCCTGCGCTTGCAAGAATATCAGGAATTACATGGATCCCTTTTTTACTTAATATCAGATCTGCTTCAGGGGTTGTGGGTCCATTTGCGAGTTCACATACAATTTTTGCTTTTATATTATTAGCATTAGCTGAAGAGATCGCATTTTCAAGAGCAGCAGGATATAATATGTTAACATCCAGTTCGAGCAGACTCTCATGGGAAATGGGTTTAGAACCGTGAAAATTTAACACGCTTCCTGTTTTTAATTTATACTGAACCAGTTCAGTAGAATCAAAACCATCGGGATTATATATCGCGCCCCTTGAATCGCTGACAGCGATCAGTTTGCCAGCGCCCAACAGTTCATGGTGGAGCAATGCGGCACGCTGACCAGCGTTACCAAATCCCTGTATAGCAAACTTGCCAGCCGGGTCAACATCAAGGATTTTACATGCTTCTCTTACCGTGATCACACCGCCCCTTGCAGTTGCATCTCTTCTTCCTTCGGTGCCACCGATCTGCTGGGGTTTATCTGTAAAAACCCCTGGTTGATGAGCGTGTAAAATAGTTTCATATTCATCCATCATCCAGGCCATAGTCTGAGGATTTGTATAGACATCCGGTGCGGGGATATCAGTATCAACGCCAATAAACTGGGCAATAGCCCTTATGTATCCCCTCGAAAGATTTTCAAGTTCCCTTTCAGATAATAATTTGGGATTGCAAACAACGCCACCTTTTCCTCCCCCCAATGGAAGATCGACAACCGCAGTCTTCCAGGTCATCCAACCAGCCAAAGCCCTTATAGTATCCACAGTTTCATCCGGATGAAAACGTATCCCCCCCTTAGCCGGACCCCGGGCTGTATTATATTGAATTCTGTAAGCATGGAAAATTTTCACTTTTCCATTATCAAGCTTAACAGGAAAGGTGAACTTAATTTCCTTTTGAGGCCAGCTTAAAAGTTCTATAGTCGCTTCATCCAAGTTTAAGATCTTGGCAGCTTCAAGAATCTGCTGTTGAGCAACTTTAAATGAATTATAAGATTCCATTATTGACCCTTATCTATATTTAAATCTTCTTTATTAGGTTTATCATTTTCAAAAACATCAAGAATAATCCTATACCAACAGTTTTTACAGGTTAACGCCCTATCGACGCTTAACAGAACCTGCTGCCAGGGACTTAATCTATGCCCGCAGTGAGGGCAGGCATCTAACTTTTGTTGCTCTGGTTTTTCTTTAAGGCTCAAATTACCCCCGGTTTAAGAATAACACCTTTATTTTTCTGCCCATTCATCTTAATAATAACTGGTTTATTAAATTGCAGATGCTTAGTGAATTTCATTGATTCCACAGGTGTCTGATCCAGGAGCCAGTCCCAGCTTAAAAATCCCTGATTATTATGCTGATTAACAGTAAAATATCCGATCATAAAAGAAGTAATATTCTGGAAAAAATGCGAGCCCTGAGAAGGAGCAACAGCCATCTCCTTAAAGCCTGTTTCAATAATTGCTTTCGCTCCGGCTATCATTTCCCAATTAACGGGGATACCGAGCCATGGATCAAGGGATCCCCATCTGCCAATTCCAACCAATAAATAAGGTTTTTTTTCAGATATCATTTTGTTATTAAATAATTTTACTTCCTGTGCAACCTCACGGCTTTTTGCTCTTTCAAAAAGATGGTAATCAACATATATAATATCATAAATATCTTTGATAATTCCATTACCCAATACTTGGGGACTTTGGCAAATCAGGTCTGTTTCATTATAATCTTCAACATTAAGTTCTTCAAGTTCTCTATTTACAACAAGAGGTCGCATTTGCAATAACCCAAACTCTTTTGGTTTCCCATTTTCAGGGTACAAATTAACAGCGAACTCTATCTCAATGGGGGTTCCCATGCCCCATGTCCCCATATCCAATAGCAATTCAAGAATATTCGGAAGGGGGAAAAGTTTATTTCTAAGAATAGGTCCAAAAGTAATAACCCTTAACCCATCTCTTGAAATGCCATCATAGATAGCATAATTGTCATGAATATAAGTTGATCCAACGGGAGTTAATGTTCCATCCTTCTCCGCAGTGCTGATATCAAATTGTTTAACAAGCATATCATGAGTTACATAGCCATAATCAGCATCACCATCGAGCATTAGAGCAAAAAATTCTCTTTGGCTGCTGTTAAGTGTTTCCTCAACAGAATAAAACTGAATAAGATCGGTGGGATATTTGGGACAAAACCTAACGGTATTACCTCCGTCAACAACCATTTTTCCCAGACCGAGGGCAACAGAGACTATCCCATCTTCCTGCTTTTGCGGTGGATGCGGATAGAAATTATAAGACTTACCTACACCTGAAAAATCAGGATAGAAGCGGTTTTCATGTTTATGCCCTACCATTTTCTGAACTATTACAGCCATCTTTTCTTCTTCAAGGCGATAAGAAGTTATTTTGATATAGCCCTTGGTGTTCTGGTAGAATGTGGAGGCATACACCCGCTTTATGGTAATAAGAAGCTGGTTCAGCCTAATGAGAGGATTAGGATGATTATTCGGAAGCATATATGTCTGGTATACTCCCGCAAACGGATGATACTGGGAATCTTCAAGCAGACTTGAAGATCTTACCGCTATCGGGGAACGGATTAAATCCAGAAATGCCGCAAGATCACCCAGTATATCCTCAGGAAATTTTTCAGCATCGAGGAATCTTCTTGTGATTTCTTCATCATCATTGCAGTTAAGAGCAAATTTTCTGAGGAAATTATCATCGATAAACTGATCGAATACATCTGTGCCGATTACAACTGCAGGGGGAACATAAATATGAACATCATCAAATTTATCTCTTACGTTATAGTTGTTAATAAGAGTATTAACAAATCCAAGTCCTCTTGCTTTACCGCCAAGAGAGCCCCCGCCTATGCGTGCAAAACTAGATTCGGGATCAAAAAACTCTTTGACAAAGTCTGTTATAATACCTCTTTGGCGGAGGTGCCTGTAACCATTAAGTGAGTAAACCAGGTCTTTTCTTAATGCTTCAACAGAAGGATAATCTGAAACTTTTCTAGGTCTAAGTTCATGAGCCAGCCAAAACTCAGTTCTTGCCTTCAGCCAGTTGGAGAAATGATTTTTTTCTGCATGAAATTTAATGCTTTCTTCGGGCACAATTAATAGTTGTTCTTCAAGCGATTTAAGATCGGCTGCTTTTCCCACCTCCCTTCCATCGGGGGTTCTGAACACAAAGTCGCCAAAGCTGAAATAATAATTCATAAATAATCTTAATTCATTCAGAAGGGTAGGAGAATCTTTCAAGATAAAAGATGCATTTATTTCATGTGCTTTTTTGCTGTTTTCCTCTACATTTGAGAGCAACAGGATCGGGATATCGCTATGTTCGTTTTTAACATTACTAACAAATTCAATACCTGCCTGTGGATCCTGAACACCATTATGGGGGAACTCTATATCCGAAATAACCCCAAGCATATATTCCTTATAGTGCTCATAATATCCCCAGGCTTCCTCGTAGGATGTGCACAAAAGAATTTTAGGTCTTGCGCGCATGCGCAGGAATTTATGAGTTAGGTTTATACCTTCGGAAATTAGTATTTGTGACTGCTTTAGAATTTCAGTATAAATAATCGGAAGGAAAGAGGAATAATATCTTACGCTATCTTCGATAACGATTATAGTCTGAACACCAACCATTCTTGTATCATGGTCAACATTCATGATATCTTCAAAATATTTTACAATTGCAATAATTATTCTAAAGTCGCCCTGCCAGATAAAAATCTTATCAAAAACCAGATGGTCTTTATTTAAGAGCAGCATCTTAAGTTCTTTATTATCATGGGCAAGAAGCACAATGGGGATATTGAGTCCTGATTCCTTAATCAACTTAGCAAAATGCACCGGGGGCATATCTTCGATATGGAGAGTAATAATGATAAGGTCGAATCTATTTTCTTCCTTGGCAAGTGCTATTGCTTCGTTGCCGCTTGACACTCTGGTAAGTTCGGGGGAGTGACTTAAATTTAACCCCTGGTATTCGTTTCTAATAAGTTCATAAAGACGACCGTCCTCCTCGAACAGGTAGAGATCGTATAAACTTGAAACTAGCAGTATATTCCGTATCCGTAGCCGCATAAGGTTTTGAAAGCCCTGGAAACGGTTACCATATCCATGTTCTACCCAGAGGGCATCAAAATCATTTTTAATATCAGCAAATTTAGANNCCCTACTATTTACTGTCGGTTTTGCTTTTTTTTGCCGTTTCCCCTCAAAAAATTCCAAAAGTTCAAAATGTCATACTACGTGCAGGAACTTTTTTGCCGCCAATACCCCCCGATGGCAAAAAATGGACTTTTCGACAGTAAATAGTAGAGGACGTTCCTTCTCCTCCAGAACGTCCCCCGTTTACTTCTAATTCTGATTTCGTCCTCCTCCACTCAAACATTCTTCTCCCTTTCGGAAAAGTCTTTCCAACTAACAATTACCTAACACTGAACTAACGCAGAACTAACACTAATACCTGAGACCGGCATCAAGGATACCTCAAAGACATAACAAAGATGCCTCAATCATCCTCTTCGCTTGCCCAATGGCAAAAAAGCCCTCCTGCTAGAAAAAAATATGGATAAAACATCCTGTTCAGGTTATGTAGGGACTAGTGTGAACAGCTAATGAAAAGCGTCCTCACCATGTATGAACCATACAATGCTGGTATACTGCTGGCTTCCGCATACTATACTCGTGCCATCGAGTGTTACGAATTATTCCAGATTATATCTATTGAACATGAGATTAGATTTCAAAAAACAGTAGATTTATGGAAAGAAAAATTGAGGAGCTAAGTGCTTATAAAATAAGGGGATTATAAACTGGAAATTTAGAACCGTTTATGGAATTCAAAATATCAGTCATTAAAAATATTACTCTTTGTTTTTAGGATCTTTATGATGTTTACTACGTGAAGCAATATCCATCTGAATTTTGTTTACAAGATCTTCTATTTTTTTTATGGATCTTAGGAAACGGCTTATCACCCCGGAATCCTTTGCAAGATAAGTTGTTTGTACAGCTTCCAGTTCTTTACCTAATTCAACCTGGAGTGATGGTGATTTTGAAATGGATAATACTTGTGAAGGGTATACGCTCCGGTGACCTGTCATCAGAAAGCTAATCACACAAGCTACAGTAGCATATGGCGCAACTGAAGGACCAAATAATTCTACTGACATTATACTGGCAGCAATGGGAGTATTGGCAGAACCTGAGAGAACAGCCACCATTCCAATTGCAGCAAAAGTTGCAACATTTAATCCTGTAATCTGAGCAAAAAATGAACCTGCTGCTGTTCCTGCAAAGAAGATTGGCGTTACTATTCCTCCACTTCCTCCAAAGCTTAGCGTTATGCCGGTAAATAATGGTTTTAACAGGAATGCATACCATTCTGTCGGCTGCCCCTTAAGAGTGGCTTCAATTGTATCCAAACCTAAACCTAAATATTTTGTAGAAAAAACATATGACAAACCAATCAGAATAAAACCACCAAGCAGTCCTTTCAGCGGTGACCAGATTTTTATCCGGTCAGATCCTTTCTCCATGAACTTTATAACTTCTATAAGCATTATAGAGCATAAACCGAAAAAGACCCCCGCAGCCATTACTTTTATGAGAAATCCTTCAGAAAAAACCGGGACTAAACTCACCGGATGGTGAAAATAAGTTATACCAAAGGATGTCGAAACCTGATACGCAGTAATACCTGCGATAAAGGAAGGCAGTAAAACATCATAAAGTATTGCTCCTACGAAAAGAACTTCTACTCCAAAAATGGAGCCTGCTATGGGTGTTCCAAAGACAGCAGCGAATCCTGCACTTATTCCACAAATGACCAGTTTCTTTCTATCGTGATCATCAAACCTGAGCAGATCTCCGAATAGTGAAGTAATACCTGCTCCTATTTGTGCACAAGGTCCCTCTTTACCCGCCGAACCTCCAAAGGCAAGGGTGATTATTGTAGCAATAAGTTTTACAGGAACAACAAGAATTGGAATTTTTCCTGCTCGTTTATGTATAGCTTCAATAACTTTTTCTGTTCCATGACCCTTAGCTTCCGGTGCCAGGTACATTACTAGTACTGTACTAACAAATAAAGCAACAGGAAGCAGCCAGTACCAATAGGACCATTGATGACTTAGTTCGGTTGCCAATGTTAGCAGCTTAAGGAAAAATGTAGTCGCTAAACCAACAACTGCTCCGGCAATAGTAGCCAGAACTACCCATTTAATTATGCTTATAAAAAGTACTGTCGATTCAGTTATTCGTTTTTGCATAACTCAAAAATAATAAAATTTCCCAGAAATATTCTCCCTTTATTTGCTATGTCACAAATAAAGGTTGATACGAAATGATTAGTAGAATATCTTTACACCAAGAATAAATTATATAATGAAATTAGAATTAAAAGAAAAAATTAAATCTATAAATAATATCAGGATAGACCTTCTTAAAGAATTTATTGAGAGTGAAAAGTCTTCCGGGTACACACTTATTTTTTTAACTGTAGTTTCACTGATGATAACCAATAGCGCTCTGGGGATTGGATACTCAAATTTTTGGCTTACTCATATTGATCTATCATTCTGGAATATTCTCTTAAACTTTAGTCTCAGCCATTGGGTAAATGATGGGCTAATGGCGGTCTTTTTCCTTCTGGTTGGTTTAGAGATTGAGCGGGAAATCTATGAAGGCGAATTATCTACAATTAAGAAGGCAAGTTTACCTGTAATTGCAGCATTAGGCGGAATGTTGCTTCCTGCAATAATCCACCTATATTTTAATATAAATACAACTACACAAAGAGGGTTTGGTATTCCTATCGCAACGGATATTGCTTTTGCATTAGGGGTTTTATCTATAATGGGAAAGCGAATACCAGTATCTCTTAAAATATTTTTAACTGCCTTAGCAATTATAGATGACTTAGGTGCAATAGCTGTTATTGCTGTCTTCTATACCCATGACCTTTCAATTGCTTATTTAATTGGTTCACTTGGGATTTTTTCAATTCTTCTTCTTATGAATAAAGCAAATGTAAATAAACTTACTCCGTATCTATTATTAGGTGTTGTAATGTGGTATTTAATGTTGCAATCAGGCGTACATTCCACAATTGCAGGCGTGCTGTTAGCTTTTGCAATTCCTTTTAGAAAAAAATCTGATAATAATATTTCTTATACTCTGCAGAAGCGGCTGCATAAACCGGTTGCATTTATTATCCTGCCGTTATTCGCTCTTGCCAACACATCAATAATTCTTCCGTCTAACATCATTGCCAGTTTGACAACTGATAACTCCATAGGAATTATTTTAGGGCTTGTCTTTGGAAAACTGATCGGTGTCTTTCTCTTTTCTTACATGGCTGTAAAAGTTGGATTTAGTTCATTGGCGGTGAGCTTAAATTGGAAGTTGATTTTTGGTGTATCTGGATTGGCAGGCATTGGATTTACAATGTCTTTTTTTATTACAAATCTTGCTTTTAACGACCCGGCGATTTTGACTGCATCTAAACTCAGTATCATATGTGCATCAACAGTTTCAGCGATAATTGGAGCGACTGTACTGAAGTTATCTAAAAAACAAGATGAAAATTCTTAATTCATAATCCAAGGAAATCCGGGAATAAACATTTTATTTACAAGGAGAAACTTGATTATATTAAAAGATAACCTCCCCCTAAAGATGTAGTTCCTCTTTCATCCTTTTGATCGATTGAACATTCCTAAATTTCTCCATATTATATAAATGTTTCTAAATGTCTATGTATAGTAATTATAATTATGTCAGTGTAGCTGAATTAGAATTTGTAAGCATTTATGGTATTGGCAGATGGTCAGGCATTACAATTGGTAGTTTCATATTTTGTTTTAGTTGCAAGAAATAAGACCATTGTTCTGATTCTATTATAAAATGTAAAAATAAAAATGGATACTATTATGAAGAGAATTTATTTATCGCTTTTCCTGATCATCATATTCGGATCTTCTCTCTCTGCACAACTAAAATATAATTTCCCTCAGTTTGGAAATGAGACGGTTGACTTCATCAAAACGCCGTTTAAATGGGATGGGAGTGATTGGCTCAAAATTGGTTTGGTAAGCGCCGGAACATTCTTAATTATGGAAACTGTCGATCAACCTGTCCGCACTGCAGTTTTAAAAGATCAAAGATATTACTATAGTGCTCCGATAGTATTCGGCAGAATGTACGGAGAACTATATTCGCCTGTTATATTTTTTGGCGGATTTGCAATTCATTCCTTGATAACAAATGACATGACCACCAGAAAAATTGCCTATGAGATCGGTCAGGCTTCAATCTATGCCGGTGTAATTAATTATTTATTAAAACTGGCTATCGGCAGGGCGCGCCCATACCTCAACGAGGGTACTACATCATTTCATCCTTTCTTGTCAATTTTTGGCCAGGATGATCATTCAATGCCCGGCGGACATTCTACTGCAGCATTTGTCATATCCACTGTTCTCTCAAGAAATGCTAAACCGACCTGGTTAAAAGCAGTAGCTTACCTTCCTGCCGCACTTACATTTATCTCACGGATTTATCAGGATCAACACTGGACATCTGATAATTTTATGGGCGCAGCCTTTGGTTATTTTATTGCAACCTGGGTTGTCGATAAGCATGAGAATAATACTAAATCCCCCATAGATATTTCTTCGGCATACCCCTTATCTATAAGGATTGCGTTGAATTAATACAACAGAAATGTTTATAAGTAATACAATGAAAAATAATATTGACAGAATTAGAAAGACAATGTTGATCATCATGTTAGTAATTATAATAGTGCTTTTTTTGTATTTCGGCAGCGGAACAATTTTAGATGGCGGAATGAATATAGGTATGCATAAAAACGGTTGGATGAGTGGCAACAGTTGGAAGTGGTTTTCTTCTATAGGAACTATAGTTGTAGGAGTTTTCGTTGGTTGGTTGCTTTTTAGAAAGGAAAAATGATCAGGTTTGGTTTTATCAATGCAATTTTGACGGAGAACGAAGATGAAATACAATAAAAACAATCCGCTGCTTCGAATACAGAAATTCGGTCAGAGCATATGGCTGGATTTAATTCGCCGCGGTATGTTGGATTCAGGCGAGTTGAAGGGAATGATCGAAAGAGACGGATTGCAGGGCGTAACTTCCAACCCAGCGATTTTCGAAAAATCGATTGATGACAGTCATGATTACGATAATGCCATTCGGAAGCTGGTTAGAGATGGTAAAAGCGTCGAACAAATCTACTCAACATTGACTGTGGAAGATGTGCAGCATGCCGCAGACTTGTTCAGCACTGTGTACAAACAAACTGACCACCTCGACGGTTATGTCAGCCTTGAAGTATCGCCTCATCTATCACACAACACAGAGGGCACTATCATCGAAGCGCGCCGACTGTGGGGCGAGCTGAATCGTCCTAATGTACTTATTAAAGTACCAGCAACGCTCGAAGGTCTTCCTGCAATCCAGCAGCTCATCAGCGAAGGAATCAATGTCAACGTGACATTGCTCTTTGGGTTACCTCGTTATCGACAGGTTGCGGAAGCCTACATTGCAGGTCTTGAAACACGGACAGCTCAAGGAAAACCTGTGAAAAATATAGCATCGGTAGCCAGTTTCTTTTTAAGCCGTATTGATACACTTGTAGACCCGCTTTTGGAGAAACTCATGGAGCCAGCTAATAAGAAAACAGAAATTGCAAAAAAGGTACATGGACAAATAGCCATTTCGAGCGCTAAAGCGGCTTATCAAATCTACAAGGAGATTTTCTACAGTAATAGATTTAAGAAACTGGTTGATAAGGGTGCCCGTGCACAGCGTCTGTTATGGGCCAGCACAAGTACTAAGAATCCCGACTATAAGGACGTAAAATATATTGAACAGTTAATAGGAGCGGACACCGTAAACACGGTCCCGCTTGAAACCCTCGACGCTTACCGTGATCATGGCAATCCAAAACCATGTCTCGAACAAGAAGTCAAAGAAGCTTTCCAGATGTTGGAGCAACTGCCGGAACTTGGCATCAGTATCGGCAATTTAACTCAACAGCTTGAAGATGAAGGTGTTAAAAAATTCGAGGAGCCATTTAACAAACTGATGCGGACATTAACAAAAAAGTCATCAGAGGAATTAAAAAAAGAATAATGGATATAAGCCCTAATGCAGGAAAACCTGCCGAACCAGCGATGCTGGTTAATGTTCCAAAGCTCATTGCAGCCTATTATGCAGAGGTGCCTGATCCATCGGTTCCGGCGCAACGGGTTATGTTCGGCACGTCAGGTCACCGGGGCTCATCTTTTGACAAAGCATTCAACGAATGGCATATCCTCGCCATTAGTCAAGCAATTTGCCTTTACCGCAAACAGCATAAAATTGATGGCCCTTTGTTTTTAGGAATGGACACACATGCCCTTTCCGTACCGGCTATTGCCAGCACAATTGAGGTGCTTGCAGCAAACGGAGTAGAAACCATGATTGCGGAGAAAGATGAATACACCCCGACACCGGTTATTTCTCATGCTATTATCACATATAACCGCGGGCGTAAGAAAGGACTAGCCGATGGCATAGTTATCACACCTTCGCATAATCCTCCTCATGACGGAGGTTTCAAGTACAATCCCCCTAACGGCGGACCAGCTGCAAACACTGTAACTGATTGGATCGAAACCAAGGCAAATAAGTTTCTCGAGAAAAGCCTTAAGGATATAAAAAGGATTCCCTACGAAAAAGCGATTCGAGCCAATACAACGCATAGGTATAATTATCTCGATGCTTATGTCGGTGATCTTGGAAATATAATAGATATGAATATCATTCGCGACTCTAAAATAAGTTTAGGAGTGGACCCATTAGGCGGTGCCGGCGTTCACTATTGGGAGCCAATTGCTGAAAGATATGGGTTGAACATGACAGTCGTAAACAAAGAAGTCGATCCAACCTTTCGTTTCATGACATTAGATTGGGATGGACAAATCCGCATGGATCCATCTTCGCCGTATGCCATGCAAAGGTTGATTGACATAAAGAATCGTTTCGATATTGCATTTGCATGTGACACAGACCATGACCGTCACGGAATTGTAACCAGAAGTACCGGACTCCTTCCACCCAATCACTACCTTGCAGTCGCCATTTTCTATCTTTTTCAACATCGACCGAAGTGGCTCATGGAAGCCAAAGTCGGCAAAACAGTTGTGAGCAGCCAGATGATTGATCGCGTTACTAAGAAGCTTGGACATAAGCTCTATGAGGTGCCGGTAGGTTTCAAGTGGTTCGTTAATGGATTGCTCGATGGCTCGCTTGGTTTCGGTGGTGAAGAAAGCGCTGGTGCATCTTTTGTCCGTATGGATGGCACCGTTTGGACAACAGATAAAGATGGAATTGTTCCGGCTTTACTTGCTGCAGAAATAACAGCAAAAATGGATCGTGATCCCGGTCAGATTTATAGTGAACTTTCTCATGAATTTGGAGAATCCGTTTATGACCGTGTCGAGGCGCCGGCCACTGCGAACCAAAAAGAATTGTTGTCGAAACTCTCACCCCAGCAAGTTAAGTTTACTGAACTGGCGGGTGAAAAAATTCAGACCATTCTTACCCATGCGCCTGGTAATGGTGCGCCCATTGGTGGAATGAAAGTGATTGCCCAAAGCGGATGGTTTGCTGCCCGTCCATCGGGAACCGAAGATATTTACAAGATCTATGCAGAAAGTTTTAGTGGACCAGATCATCTGCATAGAATACTGGAGGAAGCACAGACAATCGTCAACGACGCTATAAAGGCAGGTGCTTCGCCTGGAAATAGATTGAGAAAATAACATGATAGAGCAGAAAAACGCATTTGATTTCATTTTACTCTCGGACATACTCGCCTTAGCAATAGTTGAGTTTATTACGAAATCTAAAAAGCAGGCGAAATCATGAGTAGCAGTAAACCAATCTCCCAAGCCGAACTGGAAATACTTCAACACCAATCATTTAGATACTTTCTGCATGAGACAAATCCAGACAACGGATTGATAAAAGACAAAACCGTAGTGGATTGGCCTGCCAGCATTGCTGCTACCGGCTTCGCATTGGCGGCTTACCCTGTGGCTGTCAAACGAGGATTTATGCTGCGTTCCGCAGCTGTTGAACGAACACTGGCCACGCTGCGTTTTTTCTGGAACAGCCCGCAAGGCCCTGAATCAGACGCCACTGGCTACCATGGCTTTTATTATCATTTTTTAGATATGCGAACCGGTCTGCGCGCCTGGAAATCTGAACTGTCAACAGTTGATAGTGCTTTTCTGCTGGCGGGAGCATTGACAGCAGGAGTTTATTTTGATGAGGATACTGAAGACGAACATGAAATCCGCACCCTTGCCGACTCGCTCTATCGCCGCACCGATTGGCAATGGGCACAAAATCATGGAGCTATAGTTACGCATGGATGGAAACCTGAAAGTGGATTTCTTAAATACCGTTGGGAAGGCTACGACGAAGCGATGCTATTGTATATCCTGGGGCTGGGTTCACCCACTCATCCCCTATCCGAGAATTGTTACGCTGCGTGGGCTTCGACTTATCGGTGGGAACACTGTTATGGATATGATTACCTTTACGCCGGACCATTGTTCACTCACCAACTCTCCCATATCTGGATTGATTTTCGCGGCATTCAGGATGAGTTCATGCGCAAAAAGGGTATCGACTATTTTGAGAACAGCCGTCGCGCGACTTATGTGCAACAACGGTACGCGATGGACAACCCTCTCAAATACTCTGGTTATAGCCGCCATTGCTGGGGAATTACAGCCAGCGATGGCCCCGGTCCTGATACGATAAAAATAAACGGCGTCGAGCGCCAATTCTTCAATTACCTGGGACGAGGAGTGCCATATGGACTCGACGACGGAACCATTGCACCTTGGGCGGTAGTGGCATCGCTACCGTTCGCACCAGAGATCGTGCTGCCCGCTATAGACTATTATATTAACGAGGTTAAATTAACTGAGTTCAACCCCTACGGTTTCAAGGCAACTTTTAACCCAACCTACCCGGTAAAATCAAGCAATCCCAATGGGTGGGTATCACCATGGCATTACGGNNTTTTGATGATCGAAAACTATCGTACCGGCTTATTGTGGCAGTTGATGCGTACTTGCCCATATATAGGCAACGGTTTGAAGAGAGCGACTTTTAAGGGAGGGTGGTTATGAATACTTCAAAAGGAGAAACCATGAAAAAATTAGCAAGCGTAAGCAAACAAAAATTGACCGGCACAAATCTAGAATCCCTTATGGAAATGCTTGCAAGCAAGGACGGTATGTTGCGCAAGAAAGCAAGAATATCTTTAGTGGCTCTTGGAAAACAAGCTGTCCCCTCTCTCACCCAGGTTTTGCAGAATTCAAAGTTGGATCACCTTCGTTGGGAAGCAGCCAAGACACTCGGTGCAATTGGTGATGCCACAGCAATACCACCATTGGTGAAAGCACTCGAAGATAGCGACCACGACGTGGCATGGCTGGCTGCAATAGCTTTGAAAAAATTCAAAAAGGCAGCCTGGCCAACGTTATTACGTGTGTTGATTAAAAGGAGGTCTGATTCTGTTTTATTGCGCCAAGGAGCGCACCATGTTTTACGAAACCAGAAAGAGGATGGATTTAACGATTTGCTCGCAACACTAAAGAAGGCTTTAGAATCTGATACAGTTCCGGAATCGACAGCAATAGCTGCGTATGACATCCTTAAGCAAATGAAAGTAAAATCATAAAAACGCATTTACGTATTAGATGATTAATATGCTATAAAAGATAAAATTATAGGAGAAACATTGAGTAAGCAAACCCGTATAAACAATCTATCCTCCTTTCTACCAACAGATGTGGATGGATTTGATTCACTGGCCGAACTTGCTTTGGATATGCGCTGGTCGTGGAGCCATTACGCCGATGAAGTCTGGAACCAGCTTGATCCTGAGCTTTGGGATTTTACTCAAAATCCATGGGTAGTACTTCAGACCGTTTCACGGGATAAGCTCGAGCATATGTTAGCCGATCCTTTGTTTCGTAAGGAATTAGATAACCTAATCCAAAAAAAGAATCAAGTAGCAGAATCGCCCGCATGGTTTCAGCAAAGTCACCCACAAACTCCTTTAACATGCATCGCTTATTTCTGTATGGAATTTATGTTGAGCGAGGCTTTACCCATATATTCAGGCGGTCTTGGTAATGTTGCCGGTGACCAGCTTAAAGCCGCAAGCGATTTGGGTGTGCCGGTAGTAGGTGTTGGACTGCTTTACCAGCAGGGATACTTTCGCCAGGTGATTGATAAGGATGGAGCGCAACAAGCACTATTTCCGTACAATGACCCTGGACAATTGCCAATCACACCTCTGCGAAAACCGAACGGAGAGTGGCTTCGGTTGGAAGTTGTACTTCCCGGTTATTCGGTATGGCTACGTGCCTGGCAAGTTCAGGTTGGCAGAGTTAAACTTTACCTGCTGGATACAAATGATGCAGCGAATTTCCCTGCTCATAGAGGAATAACAAGTGAACTTTATGGAGGCGGGACGGAGTTGCGACTTAAACAAGAGCTCATACTGGGGATTGGAGGATGGCGGCTACTACGTGCACTAGGCATCCAGCCGGAGGTTTGCCACCTGAATGAAGGGCATGCTGCCTTTGCCATACTGGAACGTGCAAGAAATTTCATGGAAGATACAGGCCAACCTTTTGAAACCGCGTTGGCTGTAACGCGAGCTGGTAATCTATTCACTACACACACACCCGTAGCCGCCGGCTTTGACCGTTTTCCCCCGGCTCTTATTGAGCAATACCTTCATTGGTATTCCCTTAAGGGGCTTAATATACCAATCCACAATTTGCTCGCTCTTGGTCGGCAAAACCCTGACGACTCGTCAGAGTATTTCAATATGGCCTACCTGGCCATAAGAGGCAGCGGCGCGGTAAATGGCGTGAGCCGTTTGCATGGAAAAGTCAGCCGACACCTTTTTGAACCTCTCTTTCAGCACTGGCCACAGAACGAAATCCCGGTCGGACATGTGACCAACGGAGTTCACATGCCAAGTTGGGATTCGGCGGCAGCGGACTATCTCTGGACAGAAGTTTGCGGAAAAGACCGCTGGTTGAGACCTACAGAAACCTTGGACCAGGACATTCGGGGTATCTCCGACACCAGGCTCTGGCAATTCCGTAATGTTGCCCGTAAATCTCTTGTTGAATACGCCCGGGAAAGGCTGTCTCGGCAACTCGCTGAGTCAGGCACATCACCCAAGTTGGTTGAAGATACTAAGTATCTATTTGATCCAAACGCATTGACTCTTGGTTTTGCTCGCCGGTTTGCAACCTATAAAAGACCTAATCTACTTCTACATGATCCTCAACGGCTTCTTCGTATTTTGACCAACACTCAGCACCCGGTTCAACTTATAATTGCTGGTAAAGCCCATCCGGAGGACCAGGCAGGACAGGCACTGATTCAGAAATGGGTACGGTTTATACGACAGCCCGAGGTTCGCCGGCATGCGGTATTCCTTAGCGACTATGATATGCATCTGACCGAGCATCTGGTTCAGGGAGTGGATGTCTGGATTAACACGCCACGGCGCCCATGGGAAGCAAGCGGAACAAGCGGCATGAAAGTTCTTGTCAATGGAGGCGTCAATCTGTCAGAGTTGGATGGCTGGTGGGCCGAAGCTTATACTCCGGAAGTTGGGTGGGCGCTGGGAGATGGTCAGGAACATGGCGATGATCCAGCTTGGGACGCTGTTGAAGCAGATGCACTTTATAACCTTCTCGAACATGAATTGATCCCCGAATTTTATAACCGTGATGAGAAGAACCTTCCTAAAGAATGGGTGTCGCGTATTCGTGAAAGCATGGCGGTGTTGACACCTCGTTTTTCAGCCAATCGAACTGTAAGGGAATACACAGAACATTATTACATTCCTGCTGCATCATCGTATCATGAGCGTTCTACCGATAAAGGTGCAAAGGGAAAAAAACTGTTAAACTGGCAGCATACTCTCGAACAAAAATGGGCCGGGATACGATTCGGTGAAATAAAAGTTGAGACCAATAAACAACAGCACATATTTGAAGTTAATATCCATCTCAACGACATCGACCGAAATGCGGTTCGGGTGGAGCTTTACGCGGATGGCATAAATGGTGGTAGTCCGGTACTGCAGGAAATGAAGTGCATTCGTCATGCGGAAGGTAAAGCAGGTGGCTACATTTATGAAACACAAGTATCAGCGGCCCGGCCAGCGACAGATTATACAGCCAGAGTGATACCGCACTATGAGGGTGTTGCAGTACCTCTGGAAGCTGCTCAAATTTTATGGCAGCGATAATGAAATTTTCAATCGGGAATTGTAAATGGATAAGTATATTAAAAAAATAAATAACGGTATTCAAATTCAGGAACATAAATCATAAGAAAATCAAAATGAGAAAAAGTAGCTCTTTTGCAGTATTGGTCTTCATTATAATTTTTGGAATTGGCTGTGTGTTAGCTTTTGTTATATACAATGTAACGGCTAATATGGAAAGCCAATGGATTGCAGCCATTTCATTTGTTATCGCCCTTTTTGTTTCTCTCGCAATTAAGGTTGCTGATCAATGGGAAAGGGTGATAATATTGCGGTTAGGCAAATTCCGTTCTCTCAAGGGACCGGGACTGTTTTTAATTATCCCGATCATCGACACGGTACCTTACTGGATTGACATCAGGGTTATCACCTCTACTTTCAAGGCAGAGAAGACACTTACCAAAGATACAGTGCCAGTTGATGTAGATGCAGTCCTATTTTGGAAAGTTATAGACCCACAAAAGGCAGCCCTCGATGTAGCCGATTATAAAAGCGCTATAAGTTGGGCATCCCAAACAGCTCTGCGTGATGTTATTGGCAAGACAATGCTATCGGATATGTTGGAAGGCAGAGAAAAGATTAGTAGTGAATTACAGAAAATTATTGATGTACGCACTGAGCCATGGGGCATTAATGTTATTTCAGTGGAAGTCAAGGATGTACTGATCCCCGCTGCCTTGGAAGATGCGATGTCGATGCAGGCACAGGCAGAAAGAGAACGGCAGGCCAGGGTAATTCTTGGGGATTCAGAACGGCAAGTAGCAGAGAAGTTTGGGGAAGCGGCTAAGACCTATATCGATAATCCTATCGCTCTTCATTTGAGGGCTATGAACATGCTTTATGAGGGTTTGAAGGAGAATGCCACAATCGTAATTGTACCAAGTACTGCCGTGGAAACAATGCAGCTTGGCAGTATGGCTGGGTTAACAGCTCTGACGATGGGTATTGGCCAGGATAAAGCGAATAAAGTAAAGGAAAGAGAGGCCATAAAACCAGAATGACTTCTTTGAAAAATATTCTCATACATTGGCAGTAATATACTATATCAATGAAAACTGGAATGGACAAGGATACAAGATGATAAACAAGACAGTTATTAGATATTTATTTGTAGATATTGGCGGTGTTTTACTAACAGACGGATGGGTTCACAAGTACCGTAAATTAGCAGCTAAGGAATTCGATTTGAATCCGGAAGAGATGGAAAAACGTCATAACCAGGCCTTCGACACTTACGAATTGGACAAGCTCACCATTAAGGACTACTTGAACCGGGTAGTGTTCTATGAGAAGCGGCCGTTTACACAAGTTCAGTTTCGGAAATTTATGTTCGCCCAATCGAAGCCATACCCTCAAATGATCGAATTGATCCGCAAGCTTAAGGCACGATATGGATTAAAGATCGTAGTAGTCAGTAACGAAGCACGGGAATTAAATGCATATCGAATTCGAAAGTTCAAGCTTGATGAATTTGTGGATTTTTTTATTTCCTCTTGCTATGTCCACTTGCGAAAGCCGGACCCCGACATCTTTCAGCTTGCGATGGATACTACCCAGGCATCTGCCCGGCAAGTAGTTTATATCGAAAACACCCCGATGTTCGTACAGATCGCGGAAGGTATGGGAATTCGAAGTATTCTTCACACGGATTACAATTCTACATATACGAAACTGGNNAGCGTATTGACGATCAATGGCGGTTCATCGAGCATCAAGTTCGCATTGTATCAGACAGGTGAACCATTGGAGCTAATACAGAATGGAAACGTTGACCGTATCGGTTTACCAGGTACAAACTTAACTTTCCGTAACTCTAAAGGAAACCAGAAAGGTAATCTCATTCTTAAATCCTCTGATACCAGGTCGGCATCAAATTTCCTGATTGATTGGCTCGAAGAGCAAAACGGATTCGCTTCTGTCAGGGCTGTTGGACACCGCGTGGTTCACGGCATGCATCATACCCAGCCCGAGCTTATAACAAATGAATTATTGGATGAACTTCATCGCATCACTCCTTACGACCCGGATCATCTGCCTGACGAGATTGAATTGATAGAGGCTTTCCGTCGGCGTCATCCGAAACTTCCCCAGGTGGCATGCTTTGATACGGCATTTCATAGCTCAATGCCTCGCGTGGCTAAATTGCTTCCGATTCCCCGCCGCTTCGACGCGAAGGGAATACAACGATATGGTTTCCACGGTCTGTCCTATACTTATTTGATGGAGGAGCTTTCTCATATAGAAGGTATAAATGCAGACAATGGTCGGGTGATTCTGGCTCACCTCGGCAGCGGAGCGAGTCTGGCTGCTGTCCGTGAAGGTAAAAGCATTGACACCAGCATGGGATTCACGCCTGCCGGAGGGCTGACGATGGGCACTCGGCCTGGTGATTTAGATCCCGGCGTAGCATGGTACCTGATGCGATCAGAGAACCTAACGCCCATAGAGTTCAGTAATCTCATCAATCACGATTCCGGTCTCCTCGGTATTTCTGAAACAAGTTCCGACATGCGGGATTTACTTGCGAAGGAATCTACTGATGTAAGGGCGGCAGAAGCTGTGGCGTTATTTTGCTATCAAGCCAAGAAGTGGATTGGAGCTTTCACCGCTGCACTTGGCGGTTTGAACACACTTGTTTTTTCCGGTGGTATTGGTGAAAACTCCCCAGCCGTTCGATCCCGCATTTGCGAAGGGTTGGGTTTTCTTGGAATTGAGCTTGAAGAAAAACGAAACATGGCAAATGCATCGGTTATTTCTACAGATAACGGGAAGGTCGTTGTTCGCGTCATTCATACGGAAGAAGAGCTCATGATGGCCAGGAAAGTTTGTCTTATGCTTGGTCTTAAACGATGAAAACGGTTTCTCAAACATATTGTCAACCAGGAAACAACAGCAAATAAAAACAAAACTTAAATAACAAAAGGATTATTATTATGCTAAACAAAGCCAAAACATTAACGGGTTACAAATTGAACAGCCTCGATGGGGAAATAGGGAAGGTTACAGAATTCTACTTTGATGACAAATACTGGGCGATTCGTTATCTGGTCGCCGATACTGGAAACTGGCTTACAGGCAGGCAGGTGTTAATCTCCCCGCATGCACTAATTGCTGTAAATAAAGAAGAGCAATACATCTCAATTGATTTGACCAAAAAGCAGATTGAGAATAGTCCATCTTTGAACAGTGACAAACCTGTCTCGCAACAATTCGAGCTATCCTACTATGGATATTATGGATGGCCAACATATTGGAACGGCCCATTCATGTGGGGACCTTATCCCACCATTATACGTAACCCTGAAATAATTAGAGAATCCACCACAGATAAGAAAACATGGAATCCCCATTTGCGCAGCACTCACAATGTGAGTGGCTATCATATCCAAGCCCAGGACGGGGAGATTGGCCACGTTGAGGACTTTATCATCGATGACGAAACATGGGCAATTCGTTATCTAGTCATCGATACGCATAACTGGTGGCCGGGAAAGAAGGTTTTGATTTCACCNNAATCAAGCTATCCCCGGAATACACTGAGGAGTCTCTGATAACCCGGGATTATGAGGCTGAACTGCATCGACATTATAATCGCAAAGTATACTGGGTTGATGAACCAGATGTCTAGAAGCATTCCAGTTGAAGCGAACAGGAGATATGATTTTCTTTAATGCGTGACTTGCTTGACTGTAAAAGTCAGTCAAATTATAAATCTAAATAATGAATTGAAATAATTATGAAAACAAAAAAAGTGTCTGCAAAGAAATCAGTTAAAAAAGTAAATGAAGTGTTCAAAGAGAACATTGTTGCCAAAACTCAAAAGATGATCATAAAGGATAAACCATTATCGCCTGATCTTCTTCGAAAGATTAACGCCTATTGGCGCGCTGCCAACTATCTTTCGGTTGGGCAAATTTATCTATACGACAATCCACTATTGAAAAAGCCACTGAAACTATCACACGTGAAGCCGCTGGTGGTTGGACACTGGGGCACAACGCCAGGTCAGAATTTTATTTATGTGCATTTGAACCGGGTAATTAAGAAGTATGACCTGGATATGTTTTACATCGCAGGTCCTGGTCACGGTGGCCCGGCTATTGTTGGCAACGTTTATCTCGAAGGCACCTGGAGCGAAGTTTATCCGAACATTACTCAGGATGAAGCCGGACTTAAGAAGCTATTCAAACAATTCTCCTTTCCAGGTGGAATTTCCAGTCATGTAGCACCGACTACACCGGGGTCGATTCATGAAGGTGGTGAACTTGGGTATTCTCTCAGCCATGCATTTGGCGCTGCGTTCGACAATCCTGATCTGATCGTTGCATGCGTCATTGGTGATGGTGAAGCTGAGACCGGCCCTCTTGCGACTGCCTGGCAATCCAACAAATTTCTGGACCCAATTACTGACGGAGCTGTGTTACCTATACTGCACCTCAATGGTTTTAAGATCAGCAACCCAACTGTCCTTGCACGCATCGAGCATGAGGAATTGGAACAATTTCTACGAGGCTGTGGGTGGACCCCTTACTTTGTGGAAGGCGATGAGCCGGAGAAGATGCATCAACTTATGGCCAGCACCCTGGAAAAAGCAATTGAGAGTATTCGGGAAATCCAAAGCAATGCAAGGAAAAAGAATGACACTACACGACCGCGCTGGCCAATGATTGTCCTGAGGTCTCCCAAAGGCTGGACGGGACCGAAGGTTGTAGATGGACTTCAAGTTGAGGGTACATTCCGAGCACATCAGGTGCCGCTAATAGTGGACTCCGGCCATCCTGATCATCTCAAGCAGCTTGAAAGCTGGATGAA
>PLLW01000087.1:0-365 GCA_003141435.1 Ignavibacteriales bacterium | reverse complement strand
GCAGTCGTTGTGCCATCGCCTGGGGCCGTTGATGGACAAGATACATTCGTACTTGGCAAGTTCCTACGTGACGTGGCCAAGCTAAATCAGGATCAGCGTAATTTCCGAATCTTTGGTCCTGATGAAACAATCTCGAATCTTTTAACCGCTGTGTTTGAAGAAACCAATCGCCAGTGGGATGCCCGGAAATTAAAAAATGATGAATTCCTCGCACCCGCCGGACGCGTATTGGACTCGATGCTCAGCGAACATCAGTGCGAAGGTTGGTTGGAAGGATATCTGCTAACAGGACGGCATGGTTTGTTCAACAGTTATGAGGCCTTTATTCGTATAGTCGACTCAATGTTCAGTCAGCACGCCAAGTG
>PLLW01000101.1 GCA_003141435.1 Ignavibacteriales bacterium | reverse complement strand
GTATATTATTCAAAAAATAGTGCAATATTATTTTGGAATCTTCTGAAACTAAAATTATATAATTTCGATCTTTTGATTGATTTTAATGATAACGAGTCTACAACCAGTTCATTGATTTTCCGAGTCATTAGAGCTAGGTTCAAGGCAGCTTATAATTTTAAGAAATACAAAAATTTCATCAATATAAAAATAAGTCCTCTAAGAAAAAACGAATCGCATATTATTGAAAGGACAAAAGATTTTTTAATTCAGATGGGAATCCCCATAGACAATTACAAGGTAAAACCATTTTTCTATTTAAATCCTTCAGTGTATACGGAGATAAAGAAGGAGAAGGGAGAAAATGAAATACTGATTACAATTAATCTATCAGCAGGAGCAAAAATAAGATATTGGGAAAAAGATAAATGGATTGAATTGCTTAAACTTCTTTTAAAGAAATATCCATCGTTCAAGCTGTTACTACTATCAGATCCCAAAGATGAATCATTAAGAGAAAAGATACATTCAAATTTTCTCCAAGCTCAGTTACTTTCCGTTAAAAATTTAACAATCCAGCATTTCGCAAGTTATATCCAGATTTCGGATATCTTAATTACACCGGATACAAGTGCTGTACATATAGCTTCAGCTTTTGGAATTCCCACAATAGCCATGTATCCGAATTATGGTTCAAATTTTGTAAGCTGGCAACCTTACAAAATCCCATATCGTTCAATTAAAAGCGGTACCGAGTCAATTAAGCAGATTTCTGTAAAAGAGGTATTTGAGGCATTTCAAAGTTTAGTGTACGAAATTAATCTCTAACGGATATAGTATTCTAAATTTCATTTAATTTCTTTTTAGTAGAGTTTTGTAGTTCCCAAATTTTTACATAAACAAGTAATGTTGTAATGCCACTGAATAAAGATATTATAAATCCATAAATACCATCCTTGTATCCCCTTAGGGAGAAAAAATCTTTCAAAAACGCTGACAATGCATGAAGAATAATTGTTCGGATTTTCACTCTTTTTTTGTTACTGAACTTTTCCTGAGCTTCAAGGGAAGAATAATTGTTGATTTTACTTACGATTTTTTCTATGGACATAAAAGTTAAATGAATTAATGAGAATTTGAGTTTTTCAGTTCTACCGTTTATTTCAAATCCTTCATGGACAAGCCGTTCAGTAACTGAAACCTTTGATTTTCTGAACAGTCTAAGTTGATAATCATTATTCCAGCCACAGCTAGTGATATGCCGGTTAAGAAGATAACTATCTCGAGGAATTTTAAACCCATCTATTTTACTAAAATCAAGCTTATTTATTTCTTTTTTCAGATTATCAGATACTCTTTCATCGGCATCAAGATTTAAAACCCATTCATTGGAGGTTAAATTCAAAGCATATCTTTTCTGAGCAGCAAAGCCTTCCCATTTATGAACAAAAATTCCTTTTGTATATTTGGCAGCAATATTGATGGTATTATCCGTACTTTCTGCATCTACAATGATTATTTCATCAGCCCAGTTGACACTTTTCAAAGCTTCTTCTAAAAGAGATTCTTCATTTTTTACAATCATTATGACTGATATTTTTTCCATACTGACCTTATTATTCAACTGATCCAGCAATTTTAAGGAAGAAAGTAAGAATTAAATTTATTAAACTCATGAAATATTTCCATAATGGACTATAGATAAACAACATTAAAACTATTGAGCCATAAATTCCAAGTTTCAGGAGAGAAGCAGTAAATTTAGACGGAAACAGATCGAATAAAATATGGGAGCCGTCCAATGGCGGTAACGGAAGAATATTAAATGCAAAGAGAAAAATGTTGAGAAAAACTCCATACCAGAAGAAATTTATTATCTGGATATGATATTCTGAATTCCAGTTACCAGACAATTTAAAAAGAAACAGAAATATAAGTGCAAGAATCAGGTTTGATAACGGACCCGCAAATGAAACAATTGCATCATCGCGAAAAGGGTTTCTGAAATTTTTCCTATTTACCTGAACAGGTTTAGCCCAACCAATTAATGCAAACCCGGTTGCAAATGAAGCAATAGGCATTATGATGGTTCCTATTAAATCGATATGCTTTAAGGGATTAAGAGTAAGCCTCCCCTGTTTTTTAGCCGTATTATCACCAAGAATTTTGGCTGATAAAGCATGGGCAAATTCATGAAAAGTAATAGAGATAAAGAATACAGGCAAAAATGTTAAGAATGATATCAGTTTTTCGCTAACCTGAATATTTTGCAATTTATCCTCTCGGATGAAAATCTTTATGAACCTGTTTAATATAATCCCTGTCAATATGGGTATATATCTGAGTAGTAGATATATCCGCATGACCGAGCATTTCCTGAACTGCTCTCAAATCGGCACCTCCTTCGATAAGATGAGTTGCAAATGAATGACGGAAAGTATGGGGATGAACGTCTCTATTAATACCGCCTTCCTTAAAATACCTGTCTGTTATTTTCCATATACCCATCCTAGAAAGTTTTGTGCCACGGTTATTAAGAAAGACATAATTTTCGCTTAATCTTCTTTTTACCATCAAAGACCGGCTTTCAGCCAGATATTTCATTGTCCAACTGACGGCACTTCGGCCAACCGGAACTAATCTTTCTTTTGATCCTTTTCCAAACACACGAATAATTTCTTCATTAAAATAGAGATTAGAAACCTTAAGATTTATAACTTCAGACACTCTAAGACCGCAAGCATACATAATTTCCAGGATAGCTTT
>PLLW01000013.1 GCA_003141435.1 Ignavibacteriales bacterium | reverse complement strand
GCGATGAACTCAATCAGCTAATGGACTCAAAGGAAAAGCTTGACCTCCTTTACGAACTCGGCATAAATAGGTTTAAATTTAAATGCTCAAAAATGTATGACCGACTTAAAGAAATTTCCTACGTTAACAATCTGCATTTGAAAGAACCAATGATAAATTATTCTCCTGATGAAAACTTCTATAATAAAAAATTTATAGAAGAAGACTTTATCGATAAGGATATTTGGCACCAGCTGATTTACGAGTCAACATTTGAGGCTTTGGGGTATTCAAAGAATAAAGACATTATGTTTAATCTCGCAAAAAGCACTCCGGTTAGTTATCTGAATATGTTTTCTAATGAAAGTAATTTTGAAATGATAGTTGAGTCTATATTATTCAGTGTCAGCGGCCTCATTCCCGATGTAACAAAATTACCCGACGAAGAAACTGTTGCTTATGTTAGAAATCTTAAAGAAATATGGGCAAGTCTTAAATATAAATATGACAGCAAAACCTTCCATCCTGCACAATGGCATTTCTTTAGGTTAAGACCACAAAACTTTCCTACCGTCCGGCTGGCTGGGGGATGCAGACTTACTTATAAATTGCTTCATGAAGATCTCTTCTCAAAAATCCTTAAGATCATTAAAAGAACAGGGGATAATAAAAAAATAGTCGCTGATATCAGAAACCTCCTGATCATTAAATCTGAAGGATATTGGCAGAATCATTATCTCTTCAATCAGCCTGCTAAGATTCCTCTCAATTACTTCCTTGGTCTGTCTCGTGTTGATGAGATTATTGTTAATGTCATCCTCCCCTCTGTTGCCGTTTATTATGAAATATTTGGACAGAAAGAATATACTGAGAGAGCTGTTCAGATTTATTCTGATTATTATCAGAATACAGAAAATAGTCTCGTTGATGAATTGTCCAAAACCCTGAACCTTAATGATGCAGCCAAAAGAAGCGTCCTCTATCAGGGTATGATTGAATTGTTCCGAACCTATTGTTCCAGGGATAGATGCCTTGAATGTTATATCGGAAAAAAAGTTTTTAACTAATTGTTACTGGTCAGCTTCTTAATATCATCCCGTATCTTTGCCGCTCTCTCATATTCTTCCGTATCTAAAGCTTCCCTAAGTTTATCCTGCAAAGCTGCTATTTTAGCCTCCTTGCTCCTGGGTGGATTTTCTTCCGAAAATTGTTCATGTACACTTTCTTTATCTGTTTCCTCAGATGGAATAAAAGCCGCCGCTTCCATTACAGCCTCAGAAACATAAATAGGGCATTGAACTCTTACAGCCAAAGCAATGGCATCGCTTGGTCTCGCATCTATTTCATTTGTTAATGCTGAAACTTCCATAATAATCTTTGCAAAAAAGGTATTTTCCTTTAACTCATCTATGATAACTTCAATTATTGATGCACCTAGGTTATCAACAATAATCTTTAATAGATCATGAGTGAGAGGGCGGGGTGGTTTTATCCCCTCTATTTCAAGTGCAATAGCCTGCGCCTCAAATGCTCCTATTATTATCGGTAGTCTTCTGTTTCCATCTATTTCTTTTAAAAGGATGGCATAAGCCCCGCCTGTGGCTGGACTTGATGATAAACCTAATATCTCACATTGAACTTTCTCCAAAAAAACTCCTTGTTATTTAATTTTCCTAATTTCTTCTGTTAGTGCGGGAATAATTTCAAATAAATCTCCGGCTATTCCATAGTCGGCAATATTAAAAATGGGAGCATCCTTATCCTTATTTATTGCTACAATATATCTTGAAGTTGACATACCTGCAAGATGCTGTATCGCTCCCGATATGCCGCATGCAATATATAATTTTGGCGATACTGTTTTGCCCGTTTGCCCTACCTGTTCGCCATGATTTCTCCATCCGGCGTCCACGACAGCCCTGCTTGCTCCCACGGCGCCACCTAAGACTTCTGCAAGTTCTTCTATTAGCTTAAAGTTTTCTGGTCCCTTAAGTCCTCGCCCCCCGGATACTATTATATCAGCTTCCGCAACATCCAGCTTGCCCTCTGACTTCTTCACTGCAATTACTTTAGTCCCAAGATTTGGATTTCCAATCTCTCTTATTTCGACATCAGCCTTAACTTTATCTCCCGCAGTCTCTGTCTTAAAAACATTGGGACGAATAGTGAATACTTTAACTTCGCCGTTTATTTTAGCTTCCATTATTGCTTTCCCGGCAAATACAGGACGTAACGCAATTACTTCTCCATTAGTATTACGCAGATAAATACAATCTATTAAACATCCGGCGCTTAACCTAACGGCAGTTCTGGGAGCAAGGTCCCTCCCTAAGGATGTATTGCTGAATATTAAATATTCCGCCTCGATTTCTTTGCCATAAGCCGATATGATATCTGTATAAGCTGAAGGGGAATAATTTTCCAGTTCACTGCTTCTATAATGTATAACTTTTGTAATCCCGTAGGTTGTTGCCGCCTCACCTAATCCATCAATATTATTTCCAATGCATATAGCTATCGGTTGCAAACCCAATTCATCCGCAAGTCTTTTGGCAGTACTCATCACCTCAAAAGCATTTCTCTTTAATTTCCCCTCTCTTTGCTCTATCGCCGCTAATATTATTTTTGCCATACTTGTTTCCTATATTACCTTAGCTTCTTCTCTTAAGAGCCTTACTAATTCACTAACTGCTGAAGCATCGGTACCGATAATCCTTCCCGGCTGTTTTGCGGAAGGTATGGTGAGTCTGATAATTTCGGTTAAATCGCTCATATCCTTTGCCGGTTTCTCTTCAATCACCTTTTTCTTTGAAGCCATTATCCCTTTCAGTGATGCATACCTTGGCTCATTTAATCCCTTTTGTGTCGTAATAATGGCAGGTAATTCTGTTTCAACTACTTCACGCCCTCCCTCAATCTCCCGCTCTGCGGTTATCTTATTTCCTTCAAGCTTAAAATTTACAACTACCGAAATACAATTATAACCCAATATCTCCGCCGTCAATTGCCCAGTTATGCAATTATCATAATCAACAGATTGTTTTCCCATAAATACCAGCTCACAATTCTGAGCTTTTATTTCTTCCGCAAGTGCCTGAGCAACACTGAATGAATCATAACATCCATCTTTCTTCAAAAGAACTCCTTGGTCCGCCCCCATTGCTAATGCTTTCCGTATCGTCTCTTTACTGGCATCTGCTCCAAGACTAATCACTACAACTTCGCCTCCCGTCTTCTCTTTCGTTTTCAGAGCTTCTTCAATAGCATATTCATCGTATGGATTTATTATATAAGTAACGCCTGCAGACTCGATTGACTTCCCGTCCGCCCCTATCTTTATCTTAGTAGCAGTGTCAGGTACGTTACTCACACAAACTGCTATTTTCATTTACCCTCCCAGTAATCTTAATATTAAATAAAAATATAAACATAGCATGATATAAAATCAAACCATTATCACAAAAGATAATTTAATCCGTCCTGTTATCTTTATCATTCCGGTATTTGTTTTTATTCCTTTAATATTACTGTTTTAATTTATAATTTCCGATTATGGATATTAAAAAAATTAATAAACCTGGTTTCGATTTAGAAATCGATACCGATATCGAAATTGGACTGGAATCCAAAGTCATTCTGTACAATGACGACTGGCATTCTTTCGAAGAGGTTATTACCCAACTGATGAAGGCTACTGCATGCACCTTTGAACAGGCGCGGGATCATACTTTCGAAGTTCATGTTAAAGGTCAATCAATTGTCTTTAATGGCTCCATGAGTAACTGCCTGAAAGTCTCCTCTGTCCTTGAAGAAATCGCCTTATTAACTCAGATTGTTACTTAATAACAACCTCCGGGATTTTCATGAACCTTTGAGGTTTTTCTCGCATTTCTAACTTACTTTGGGCGCTTTTCTGTATTGTTTTACCCCTCTATTATGTCTATATTTTTTGCTTGCATTTTATTAATTAAAGGAAGTATGTGAAACACAACAGAGAAGATATTAGAAATATAGCAATTATTGCGCATGTCGATCATGGGAAAACTACATTAGTCGATTATATGCTTAAACAGACAGGGGTTTGGCGCGAAAATCAGCACGTTGAAAAAAGAATTATGGATTCCAATGTTCTCGAAAAGGAACGTGGTATTACTATTCTGGCTAAGAACTGCAGTATCCACTATAAAGGTGTTAAAATAAATATTGTGGATACTCCGGGTCACGCTGATTTCGGCGGCGAAGTTGAAAGAACTCTTAAAATGGTCGATAGCGTCCTCCTACTGGTCGATGCTGCCGAAGGTCCTCTCCCGCAAACAAAGTTTGTATTAAAAAAATCCCTTGACCTTGGCTTAAAAACTATTGTCGTCATAAATAAAATTGACCGTAAAGACGCTCGCCCTAATGAGGTGCTTAATGAAGTGTTCGATCTCTTCCTTTCCCTTGGTGCTACTGAACAGCAGCAGGACTTCCCCTTTGTATTCGCTATCGCTAAACAGGGTATCGCAAAGATCAATCTGGAAGACGAAAGCACTACCTTAGAGCCTCTCCTCGATTGTATCCTTAAAAATGTTCCGCCCCCTTGCGGCGATCTCGACGAACCTTTCCAAATGCTCATTTCCGCTATCGACTATAACGACTACCTCGGCAGGATCGGTATCGGTCGTGTTAACAACGGTTCTGTTAAGCTCGGCGATAATATCGTCCTCATTACTAAAGATGGTCAGAAAGTAGCTACCAAAATAACACGCCTCTATCAGTTCGAAAATATTAAAAGAGTGGAGGCTGATGAAATCTCCGCCGGTGATATCGGCGCTATCGCGGGACTCGAAGACGTCGATATAGGCGATACCATCGCAGATCCATCAAAACCTGAACCCCTTCCGTTTGTCGCAATTGATGAACCTACACTTACCATGAACTTTATGGTAAATAATTCTCCCTTTGCCGGTACTGAAGGAAAATATGTCACAACAAGAAACATAGGCGAACGCCTTTCTAAAGAATTAAAATCAAACGTAAGTCTTAAAGTCGAAATGACCGATTCCCCCGATACTTTCAAAGTCAGCGGCAGGGGAGAGCTTCATCTCGCTATCCTTATCGAAAATATGCGCCGCGAAGGCTATGAGCTTCAGCTAAGCAAACCTGAAGTTATTATGAAAAAAATCCTCGATGTCTTGTCGGAACCTTTCGAACACGTCATCATCGATGTCCCCGATGAAAATGTCGGAATCGTAATCGAAAAACTCGGCAAACGTAAAGCCGAAATGCGCAACATGGTTTCCTTCAATGGCAATACACGACTCGAATTTGTTATGCCGGCAAGAGGTCTTATCGGCTACCGTGGTGAATTTATGACCGATACCAAAGGTACCGGAATTCTTCATCACAATTTCCATGGATACGAACCCTATAAAGGCGAAATGACTCACAGAACAAAAGGCGCTTTGGTCTCTCAGGAAGCTGGAACTGCCTCTAACTATGCTATGTTCAAGCTCCAGGAACGTTCTACTTTCTTTGTCGAACACGGAACTAAAGTATATGAAGGCATGGTCGTTGGCGAAAATTCCCGCGAAATAGATATGCGCGTCAATGTCTGCAAGACAAAACAGCTTTCAAATATGCGCTCTTCTGGCGCCGATGAAGCTATCCGCCTCGAGCCGCCCCTTCTTCATACTCTTGAACAGGCAATCGAATGGATTACCGATGAGGAATATGTCGAGGTTACTCCATTGAGCATCAGGATCAGGAAAAAGTATCTTACTGATATGGATAAAAAGAACGCTAGGATCGCTGGCAAAAGAGCCGCAGAAGCCCTCCTTGAGCAGGAAAATTAAAATATCATTATTTTATAAATGAGTCTGGTCTACTTTAACCATACTCATATATATTATCAGGAGTTTAGTTATGTCTCGTAAGTCTATTGAAGGTCTGCAGCCTGAAATTCTATGGAATCGCTTTTACGAAATTACGCAGGTGCCGCGCCCTTCTAAAAAGGAAGATAAGATCCTCAAATATCTTATGGAATGGGCAAAAGATAATAACTTCACTTATAAACAGGACAAAGTAGGCAACCTCGTTGTAACTATTCCTGCAACAAGTAGCATGGAAGATTATCCCACAATAGTTTTGCAGGGTCATGTCGATATGGTCTGCGAAATGAATAAAGGAACAAACCATAACTTTGATAACGACCCCCTAATACTTAAACAGGAAGATGGATGGATTAGAGCCGAAGGTACTACCCTCGGTAGCGATAATGGTATAGGACTTGCCGCTGGTATGGCAGTCTCTGAAGATGCCTCTGCTATACATGGTCCCTTGGAATTATTGTTTACTGTCGATGAAGAAACCGGACTTACAGGTGTTGATAATCTTCAGCCCGGCTTTATTAAAGGCAAATATCTTCTAAATCTTGACTCTGAAGATGATGGAATATTTTATATAGGATGTGCCGGAGGTATTGATACTGTCGGAAGTTTTGACATCGCAAAAGAAACTACTGTTAAAAATATCACTTCCTATGAATTGCTTATATCAGGATTGAAAGGGGGGCATTCAGGATCAGATATCAATCTCGGCAAAGCTAATGCTATTAAGATTTTAGCAAGAACCTTGGATGCACTTAAAAGTATTGATTACTCCGTTGCTGAAATATCAGGCGGACTCTTGCGTAACGCTATCCCCCGTGAAGCTGAAGCTGTCATTTTGATAAATCCCTCTGATGAGAAAATAGCTCTCCAAATCGTAAATGAACTTTGTGAAAATATCGTCAATGAATACAAAACCGTAGATGGCGGTCTGAAGATTATATTAAAAAAACTTAACAAGCACTTCCCGGAAGTATTTACTAAACCCTTCACTAACAACTTAATAAATGTTATCCTTGCAATGCCCCATGGAGTTCTGGAAATGAGTCAGGATATACCCGGACTCGTTGAAACTTCCACTAACCTTGCTTCCGTTAAAACTGAAAATGGTAAAGTAATTATCTCTACAAGCCAGCGGAGCTCAATTGATAGCGCTATTCACTCTATAGCAAAAAGTGTTAATTCGGTATTCGTACTCGGTGGGGGACATGCAAAAACATCCTATGGCTATCCCGGCTGGAAACCAAACCTCGATTCTAAAATATTGAAATTGTCTCGCAATGTCTATAAAGACCTCTTTGGCTCGGAACCGCTGATTCAGGCTATCCATGCCGGACTCGAATGCGGAATCCTCGGCAACAAATATCCCGGCATCGATATGGTCTCATTTGGACCAACAATCACCGCCGCCCATTCCCCCGATGAAGGCGTCGAAATAAAAACTGTCGATAAATTCTATGAATTGCTAAAAGGCATCCTCGCAAAAGCCTCCGACCTCGAAAAATAACCAGCATTTCCTTATTTGGCTCTAGTTTTGTCCTTATTTGGCTCGTATTTACCGGCCTTAAATAAAATGCGTTAAAAATATTTGCGTAATGGAGTGATAAGCGGGAAATGCTGTCTGTTTTTATTTGGATCTTATTTATCGGCATTAAATATTTTGCGTTAAATAAATTCAGCGTAATGGAATGTCAGTGAGGGAATATGTTTGAACGTAGTGAGTTTATTCCCGAGCAATGGAATGGAGCTNNTGTTTCTTTTGGTTCTTTTCTTGCGTCAAGAAAAGAACAATAAAGTTTTAAGAAAAGTATTTATATACAATACTTGCACTTGCAGTATTCATATATCTCATCGTACCCGTAATCGATAGTTAACTCCTCTCCAGTCTTAATATCCCTTGAAGCGATTAACTTCAAGGAAGATTCATCCCCCTCATCAACCTCGCAATTGCAGTCGCACTTATGATTTATATACTTAATCACATCAGTATTATTAACATCAATATAATTGATATCGTTCCAGAAAATGTAAACATTATTCTCATCATCCTCCCGTCTTATGCACTCCTCCTCAGAGATCACCTCACCCTTAATAAGCATAATATCCTTACCGCATGGAATATCCACAATCGTAAAAATACCTTTCCCATGTATCTCCGATTCCTGTACTTTTACAAATTCAGTATAATTCAAAATATTGTTCAATTCGTCTTTTCCCCGGGTTTATTAAATAACTCTTTAATTAAAGCAAACAAGATTGATTTCTCTGTAATCGGGTACGTGTACTTTAGGTTATCCGGGTAACCATCGATGTCATACTTAAAGTTATACATTTCCTTATCAGTAGCATCGTAATATATTACATTAAGTATACCGTATTTAGCGGTCTTTAGATTTATCGCATAAAGTGTTCTGGATCTGTAAACCTCTCCCTTTATCCCTTCTTCGATAAGCGGTGGCTTATGCATCTGCAGTATCCAGATAGTCATCTTGCTTCCCTTAATAGAATCAGTCATTGACTGATCATACCACACCTTCTCTTTGCCGTCAATAACAAGCGGTTTCCACCTGTGTGCGTTTTCCTGGGCATATATATTACCTGCCACTATCAGCATTAGCAGAATAAATTTCATCATAATTCCTCTCGATTATAAACCTGGACAGCAAAGCTAACAATAAATCCCATCATTCCCTTGTGGAATCACTTCTATCCGGGAGATTTACATTGTTATAAAAACATACTTGGTATATTTCTAAAACAATTATACGCCAGATGCATTACCATCGAAATTGATAACATATTCTTGTATTCTTTCGGAAGCTCGTTGCGTAATTTATAAAGCAGCCTCTTCCATATTTTTTTATACTCTTGAATATTCAGCCCATACTCCTCCATTACATCTTTTCTCTTCTTCTTATTTATGTATCCCGTATATACGGCTAACAGCTCAGTATCCTCCGGACGCTTAAGAATTACCAGCACAGTCTCGTTAAACTTCTCTGGGTCAAACTGCTCCTCAAAATGACTCTTGTAATGGGCATACTTATCTTCTTTATCCATCAGATCCTTCCCTATATTATGAGCGTTTAACTCCACAAAAATCTTCTCGTGCTTATATTCGTTTCTCGGCTCCGCAGTATATAATACTTCATCCTCCTCGTAAGGTCTAAGCTCTTCAATTTTAATTTTTAGTTTACGCTCTATATCCCTTATACTATTTTGTATCTGCCCGTACATAAAGTGTTTGAAGTTCTTATATACATTCCTGTTCCATACTATCTCTGTCTCAAATATTTTTAATGTTAATTCGCCTAAAATATCTTCAGCAGTGCAAAGCTTTAAATATTTACCAATTATGCCCGTCTTCAATCGCCTTTTTATATAGTTTTCCCAATAATCTTTTAATAGTGGATTCTTCATAATCCCTATAAATTCTTCCTGTACATCTGCGTTCCTTGCGCAATAGTTGAGTTTCCTGGCGATTGAATTCATTTTAACTCCAGAATATTTGTTTTTGTTATGATTGATTAATTAATTCTTCTTTCCTGTGTTTTCCATTTCTCTTTGACTGGCTTCCGTATATAAAAGACATTACAAGTGTAACAAGCGTGCTTGATGAGAATATTATCCCAATAACATTATACCCCTTGAATGTTAAATAAAATCCTCCCCCCAGCCCGAACATTCCTATTAGGAATCCGAATATTAACCCTGCAAATGACTTCAGGTTGTTTATATTCAAAGCCCTTCTCTCGCTGTCCATCCTGTACTGCATGTTCTGTACTGCCTTTTCAATAAGTAACTTTGTTACCCCTGGCATAATCCGCTCGTATTCCTGCAGAANNACCTTTCTCCTCTACTAATATTATAAAATGTTTAAAGTCCCCCATAACCTTATTCCAGTCCGCTTTTAATAACTCCGCATCGGTCATTGCAGGTGCAATGCCCCTTTCCATAATTCCTGTAAAATCAAATATTCTTCCCATCCCTTCTATAAATGGGGATTCCTTTAGAAAAGCTAAAAACCTCTTAAACATAGTTCCTCCGAAATAATTAAATAAATCCTATACAGTAGGTAGGCACGAATTCAGGAAAAGGGCGAAAAATAAAAAAAATATTTTTTTCGCCCTTTTTGCAAAAAGGCGCCTACATACAGTATAGGTTTTTTTGAATTTTGACACGGGATGTTGTAATCGTTGAATTAGCGACTAAGATACGGCTCAGATGCGGCTGAGATACCAAAAATTGAAATTCAACAAAAAACCCCGGACATAAACCATTTAAAAACTAAATAATTTAAAAATAAAATCAAGAGCAAAATTTGTCCCTTCGCTTAAAATCTCCGGAAAGCGCATCCGGATATATAAAATAAATGGTTAACCAGATAAATCACTAAACAAAAAAAAGGAGTAACTAACAATGGCACGCTTAATAACTCAGGTTCTTGGTGTTATGACCGGCTCCGTCGGCGATATCGTATTCCGGCGCAGAGGCGGCAGAAGCTATGTATCGGCTAAACCAAGCGGATATACCCCCCGCACCGATGCCCCTTCAGTCGCACGGAAAAAGCAGTTCAAAACAGCAGTGGAAATATCTAAGAATATAAATGATATCCCTGTTCTTAAAGCTGTATGGCCTGTCGATCCCACTAAACAAATGTCCAAATTCCAGAAGATGGTTAGTGTTAACTATAAACTGGTAAGCGGGGAGGATCTTACCGGTAATCCTACCCTTACACCAACCTTCGGTTTCGAAATGACTACCCCGTTAGTACAGTTAAATACTGATTCAGTCCATTTCACAGCCGGTCAGCTTGGAGTTAACCTCGGTATCGATACCTCAATCGAAAAATACAGCTGTCTTGCAGGTATAATCGTAATGAAAAGTCCCACTGATCAATTGTCTCAGGATATCAGCGTCCTCAAATTCAAAACAATCAGGGCTAACCTCGATCTCATTACCGATATCGACGTATCAATACCACTATCTGTTATTGATCAGCAGGTACTTGCCAAATACACTGTTAAAAGAGCCTTCTTCGCTTTCTTAACCCTGGACGACAATAACAACATAGTGCAGCACTCTGCAACCTACGGCTCCTAATGTTCATGGCAGACGGGGCAATACCCCGTCTGCCTAATTTGTTCTTATTTGGTTCTAGTTTGGTTCGTATTTAACGGCCTCAAATAATTTNNTTTGCGTTAAATAAATTCAGCGTAATGGAGTGTCCTTATTTGGTTTTAGTTTAACGGCCTTAAATATTTTGCGTTGAATAAATTCAGCGTAATGGAATGGCAGTGAGGGAATATGTTTGAACGTAGTGAGTTTATTCCCGAGCAATGGAATGGAGCTGAATTTATAGCAAAATATTTTAAGCCATACTTCTTTTGGTTCTTTTCTTATGCTAAGAAAAGAACAGCATAAAATATTAATAAATGTTGGTATTAATATGTTAGAAAATAAGTATGATAATTTGTTTATAAAGTATGGTTCAGAGTATAACATTGATCCCTTGCTTTTGAAAGCTCAGGTTAAACAAGAAAGCAATTTTAATCCGCTTGCTGTTAACCGTATTAGTGGTGCAAAGGGACTTGCACAGTTTATAGATCGTACTTGGGAAGAATGGTGCGATCTAGTCCCTGGCATACAAAGGAACATAATTAATTATGATCCCTTTAACCCGGAACAGGCAATTCACTCTCAGGCTGCTTATATGAGCTTTTTAATAAAACTCATCGATCAAAAACTTACACAGACCATGTCTGAGAAAGATTACCTCTACCACTGGGCACTCGCTTCATACAACTGGGGGATAGGCAACATCCTAGGAAGGGTAGTAAAGAACAAGGTTAAAATGGGAATGATACAATTCGCAAAATTCAATTATGAATTTGCCGATAAATACCTTCCTAAAGAAACTTCAAACTACGTAAAGCAGATAATGAAATACTATTGCGAATATCAGCAAGAGGAATACGACAATGCAAAAAAATAACATACTCTGGTGGACAATGGTAATTGCATTACTATTAGCCGGCTTCATAACCGGCTGGTATTGTCATTCCCGCTCGCCCCTTGGTCATTCCCGCGAAGGCGGGAATCCCATAACGAATGGTCATCTCATAACCATTCACGACACACTAAAAACAACCACAGTCCGTTACAAAATTATCCCTGGTACCGATTACAACATCGATTCCCTTATAACCGTCATAAACCAATTCTGGAAAGACTCATTAAAGAACATGTACGGCAAAGGACACTTCGAATCGAAATTCTCCAAATCCGATGACCTCGGTACCCGTTCATACACCCTTGCCAGCAGAATCCCCTTAGATCCCGAATCCCAATTGACAGTTGATGAATCCATTGTTTTCCCTAAAAAAACAATTGGTTTGGTTGGTAGTATCGGTTATTCAGCTTCAATAGGTTTAAAGTGTTACATCGTTGATTCAAAACATTTTTCCTTTTCTGGTTTAGTATCCAGCGATTATAAGTTAGATAAAAAGTTCTGGATTCCTAATGCACGGTTAGAACTAGAAATGAAGTTCTAATTTGGTTCGTATTAAACGGCCTTAAATATTTTGCGTTAAATAAATTCAGCGTAATGGAATGGCAGTGAGGGAAACTGTTTGAATGTAATGAGTTTTTCCCGAGCAATGGAATGGAGCTGAATTTTTAGTAAAATATTTGCAGCCATGTTTCTTTTGCAACTTTTCTTACGTTAAGAAAAGTTGAGATAAATGAAAAAAAAGGATTTATATGTCTAAGAGATTTAGTGATACTAATTTGTGGGAAAGTTCTTGGTTCCTCGATCTTTCCCCTGAACACAAGAATCTTTGGCAGTATTTAGAACGTAATTGCGACTGTGCCGGTATCTGGGAAATCGATATACCTCAACTCAAACGAAAGATCGGTTATAAGGAAATAAACCTTACTTCGTTTATTACTGAGGTTAACAAAGATTATGACAAGCTTTCCGGAAATCCTGTTACTGTAAAACGTATAATGCTTATCTGTAACAATACAAAGTTATGGTTAACTGGTTTTATCTCATTTCAATACGAAAAAGGAAAGAACGGCATAAATACGAATATCCCGGCAATAATTGGAGTTCTTAACCGCTTAAAGGATAATAACATTTATGACTTAGCAATTAAGGAAGGTTTCCTCCGTATTCAGAATTCCTCAAAAACAGAAACTATTACAACTATTCCTAAGGGTTGCCAACCCTTGCCAAGGGTTAAGGATAAGGACAAGGATAGTGATAGTAGTTCTTTTCTTAATATTTCCTTATTTGAATCTCAAATCAAAAAAGAATTAATCTCTCAATATGGTCAGCCCAATGTCGACTATGCCGTCCGTGAAGCAGTCAGGCATAACAAAAACAATTTGGCATATATCGAAGGAATATGTAAAAAGCGAAAAGAAAAAGAAGCAATCAAAACATCCCTTGAAGAAGCCCGTCAAAAGAAACTCGAACAGGACAAACTCCTCTCATCTCAACGCGAAGCCTGGTCAAAACTTAACCTCTTCGAACTCGCTTGCTCTAGAACTCCTGAGACTCCTCCCAAAAAAGAAATAGGTTCAGGCTAAATCTAGTTAACATAAAATAGAGTTAGTTCTATGTACAATAACGTATGAATTAGACTATACTTATATCCTTTATTTAATCCAATACTCGAGATTTAAAACTAGAACCAATTATCAAAATAAATCAGCCCGTTTGAAAATTAATACTTGTATTTACTTGTAATAGCTTGCTATTTCAATAAATAATCATTAAAATAGATTTTAAGCTATTCTAAGACAAAGATCGGGATTATGATTATAAAAAGATCGACTCGGCATTTCTTCCTTAAAACGAATTCCCATCGGAATTTCTTTTATTATTTCCAATACATTGTTAGAGAACAAAAGTGAGAATATTCTGAATAAGGGATAATGAATATGGCTTAGTTTTAATTAAAACCAATGATATGAGGTTGCCAATGATCTATTTGATACATTCGTTCAACATAGCTACATTTTTGATTATGCTGGAATACTGTTCTCCAATGCCAGGCTTTTATTTTCATTCAGAATCAAAACTACTATACTTCCATCTTTCAATAAAGAATATTTTTGAAATAATTAGGAATGTTAATTCTAAGAGTACATCTCAATTTGGTGTTATTTCAGCACAAAAGGAGAGTGGTTATGAGGAAGATTAAGAATTTATTCATCGGGATATTAATTGTTCTTTTAGCATCTGGTCATTTTAATCGCACAAAAGCACAAAGTATAAATGAGCCTCTATCCTTAGCAG
This sequence comes from Ignavibacteriales bacterium, assembly GCA_003141435.1. Lineage (GTDB taxonomy): Bacteria > Bacteroidota > Ignavibacteria > Ignavibacteriales > Ignavibacteriaceae > Fen-1301. The sequence continues at coordinate 237 of PLLW01000013.1, read as the reverse complement.
CACCGATATTGATTGCACCGGTCAACGGTTCAACAATAATTGCCAATGTATCCACCATATTTAGTTGGAACACTGTTACAGGTGCTACTGGCTATGACATACAGTTTGATACTGATCCTATTATCGACAAAGGTAGCTTAACCAGTTATACTTTAACATCTGGTACCGTTGGTGCACATATATGGAAAGCAAGAGGTAAGAACTCTACAGGAGTGGGTCCCTGGTCAACATCACGGT
>PLLW01000100.1 GCA_003141435.1 Ignavibacteriales bacterium | reverse complement strand
AGAATGAATTTATTTATTCCTGACGCAAGAGTTGGGTGGTATTTTAGTGCTATAATGATGGGGAAGAAGATTATAAAAGAAAATAAGATTGAAGCCCTAATTTCTATCGGACCGCCACATTCTACCCATCTTATTGGACATCGACTAAGTAAATTATTCGGCATCCCTCATTACCCTATTTTTATTGATCCCTGGGTGGATATTGTCTATTATAAAGATTTTAAAAGGAGTAAAGCTACTCTTGCCATGGATAATTACTTTGAAAGAAAAGTTCTTAAGCATTCCAGGGCATCCATTTTTGTTACTAAGACTATGAGAGATGATTATTCTGAAAAGTATACTTTCTTAAAAGAAAAATCTGCCGTGCTATATTGGGGATATGATGAAGAATCCTTTAAGAATATTGAGCCTTATAAGGCAAACCCTGTTGAAACGATTATTCATGCCGGTAATATCTTCGATTATCAGAATCCAGTTAATTTCTGGAAACTGGTTAAGCAAAGGATTAACTCAGGGCACAATCTTAAAATAAAATTCATAGGGTCCGTCAGTCCTGCGATAAAAAAAGAAATTTACCTGGCGGGTTTGGAAGGAAATACCGAATACGCAGGCTTCTTATCATATAAAGAATTGTTAAGCGAACTGAGCAATGCGAGGTACCTTCTGGTGTGCGCAAGTGAGCCAAGGCATGTTCCGGGTAAATTATTTGAATATTTAAGAACCGGGCGACCTATAATAGCATTTGGTGATGATAATAAAGAAGTAAGTGAGATTTTAAAGACTACAAATGCAGGTATGATCTTTAATTACAACGAAAACGGCAGCAACTTTTTTGATTTGTCAGACAATTTCAAAACAAATCTTGATTTAGTAAAACAGTTCGACCGGAAAGTAATAGCCAAGAAATTGAGTGAAATAATTCACGGTAAAGTCAATTTAAGGCTATAAATGAAAATTTCTTTCTGCTAATTTTTATAATTAATATTTTTGGGGGATATACACTCTTCCATTTTTTAGGAGGAAAACTGACTCTAATTTAATAAGGATGTAAGATAATCAATATGATCTTTAATGCTGCCTGAAAAATGAAAGCTTATAACTCTTCTGCCATTATTCCTTAATGCTTTTAAATCCCCTTGTGCCTGGGCAGTTATAAGAGTACCGAAAGAATATCCTCTACCCGGGACATCCAGATCATTAACTGCATCAGAAGTAAACTGAATAAACAAACCCTTATTACCATCTCCTTTATGGAGCTGTCCAGTTGAATGTAAAAAGCGTGGACCATAACCAGATGTTACTGCCAGGTGGAATTTATCCCTTAATTCCATTTTAAGTTTATTAATGGAGTTATCAAGTTCCTCTGAATAAGGAAGAAAAGACTGAATAGCAAAATAATCCCCTTCTGCCGCCTGATAAACAAATTCATTGAATGCTTGTTTAATATCGGACGATGTAAAATTTCCTAACAATGAGATATTATCCTGGATTATTGCCGGTTTTTCGATAGGAAGTCTTCCGGTTTTTTTATACTCCTCCATACTCTCATTTGCCAGTGTTTTGGCAAGCTGAACATTTGGCTGATCAAATGGATTTATTTCTAAAACCGATCCTGCCATTGCTGTAGCGATTTCCCATTTATAAATTTCCTTTCCCAGATCATAGAGTCCATCAAGATGAATAACCACAACCGGAAATCCGGCATCTTTTATTTTTCCAATAAGATTGTCATACTGCACATTATCATCATTCTTTAACCTATAGTAAATAAAAACCCTATCATTACCATAAACATCCATATCTCCGGTGGGTTCTAAAATTACAGGTATTATTCCTTTTCCCTCTTTACCAGTACTTTCTGCAACCAGTTGTTCAATCCACGAAGGAAACGAAGAAATTGATGGCGATACAAAGAAAGTTAATTTATCTACTTTTATCAGATTAAGCTCTCCAAGTAATGCTCCCAATCTAAATTCTTCGCCGGATGAAATATCGGAATTTTTACTACTGTTTTTTTCCATTAGTTCAGCATTCAGCAATAAGGAATCAATATCTGCTCCAATTAATACTGCGGGGACTAAGCCGAAATAAGTTAATGCTGAATATCTCCCACCAACTTCTCCCGGAGTAATAAAAGTCTTTCTGAATTTATTATTCTGGGCAAGCATCTCCAGACTTGAACCCTTATCGGTAATAGCAATAAAGTGATCCCCAGAATTAACACCAGATTTCGAGAGGACATCATAAAATGCGTAAAAGAAAGACATTGTTTCAGTAGTACCGCCGGATTTACTTGAAACAATAAATAGTGTCTTATTGAGATTATAATTATCAAGAATCTTTCTAACTGACAGGGGGTGTGTACTATCTAATACTTTTAACGCGGGATACCCTTTTTTATTTCCGAATGTCTTAAAAAAGACTTCAGGTGCAAGGCTGCTTCCCCCCATCCCGAGAAGAACAATATTGTCAAAAACCTCTTTAACTTCTTCAGCAAAATCTTTTAATTCATCTATATACTCCTGCATTAAAGAGGGCAGATTCAACCATCCGAGGCGGTTTGATAATTCAACATTTTCTTCAGGTTTTTGTTTCCAGAGGGTCGGGTCCAGATTCCATAATCTAGCACAGGCATCATTTTTTCCCCATGACTGTAATCGGTTTTCAACAGCTAACAGAATATAATCATCGGCAAAAATCTCCTGCCCTTTACCTTGCATATCCAATCTTTTTCTTATTCTCAATTGTTGATATTAAATCGTGGAAAGAAATTGCAAAGGATTCAACTCCATCAACTGTAAGTTTTTTGGTTATTTCAGAAAAATCAATTTTTAATTCCTTTAGAGTTTTCATCTGCTTCCTAGCTTCATCTACTTTATCTTCAATGGCATTATAAACCTTGCCTTTAGTTTTAAATGCTTCAATAGTTGCCGAGGGCATTGTGTTTATAGTGTCCTTTCCAACCAGTTCATCTATATAAATAGTTTCCGGATAAGAGGGGTTTTTGGTGCTTGTACTTGCCCAAAGGAGTCTTTGAATTCTGGCTCCTCTGTCCTTTAATTTAATAAATCTATCACTATTAAAAATTTCCTCGCTTTTTTCATATACCAGTTTAGCATTGGCGACAGCAATTTTCCCTTTTAATGTTGCATCACCTGCAATATCGAGTTCTTTATCAACATATGTATCAATCCGGCTGATAAAAAAGCTTGCAACAGATAAGACATTATTCAATCGACCGTTCTTTTTATTTCTTTCCTCCAATCCGGCGATATATGCCTCAACAACCTGTTCATATACCTGCTGGGAAAATATAAGAGTAACATTTATACACACACCTTCTGAGATCATTTGTTTGATAGCTGGTAAACCTTCCTGCGTGGCGGGTATCTTAATCATAACATTGGGACGGTTGACCTTTTTATTCAAGCGTCTTGCCGCCTTAATAGTTCCTTCAGTATTATAAGCGAGGATGGGCGAAACTTCAATACTTACAAACCCGTCAACACCATCAGTTTTTTCATAAACTGGGAATAAAACATCAGCTGCCCGCTGAATATCGCTTACAGCTAACTCCTCGAACAATTCATCTGCCGATAATGAAGGATTAATTGACAACAAGTGTCCAATTTGTCCATCATAAGCTGAACCACTGCCAATTGCTTTCTGAAAGATAGTGGGATTGCTCGTAACTCCTTTCAACCCCACTTCTTCAATCAGTCTCTCTAATTCCTTATTATTTAGTAAATCTCTGCTAATATTATCAAGCCAAACACTTTGTCCGATTTGCTCTAATTCTTTAAAACGAATGTTCACAACAACTCCTATTTTTTGATTTCTAGATTTTTAATTTTTTCTGTCTTTATATTTACTATTTTTCTAACCATTCGGCAATGGCTAATTTTAAGTTAACACTGTCATGATCACTACCAATAGAAACTTTCAATATGTTCTTAAATTATGATAATAAATTTATGAATTATTTTATGAGAATTAGTCGATAATTATTCTAAAATTATTTATTTTATATAATTAATAGGCTATTTATTGAATATTAAATTCAATTATTAGTGAAATATCGCTAAAAAGTGATTAGGCTAACATTTTTATTTGATTTAAATTCAGAAATTTGTTTAGTATTTATTAGTTTTACGTGTTAATCAATTAATTTTCATTAAACAAAAAAGAGAGAACTATGGGAACCCGATATAAAGGAACCGAAAAAGAGATGACTGCTCTTAACACTTTTCTTAAGTTAGTAAGAGCTGCGGAATCAACATTATCGAGAGTAAATGCATCACTCTCCAAGTCTAATTTAACCGAAAGCCAGTATGCTATTCTTGATGCTTTATACCACATTGGTCCTCTGTTCCAAAAGGATCTTGGAAATAAACTTCTTAAGACCGGCGGGAATATAACACTAGTAATTGACAACCTTGAAAAAAGAAGTTTGGTTATAAGAGAAAGGCGGGCACAAGACAGGCGATATTTTACTATCCATTTGACTAAACAAGGAAAGAGCTTATTCCAAAAAGTTTTCCCTGGTTACCTCAAATCGGTGATAGCAGAAATGCAAAAACTGTCAAAGACTGATCAGGTCGAATTGCAACGTCTATGCAAGGTTATTGGATTAACTCCTATTAATACTAAGAAATAATTCACTGACTGCCGGTTACTCGTTAAATTTTTCCAGTATTTCAGGAAGAATTTTACCGGCTTTTCCTATAAGAGATTTGTCGGCAAGGAAGCTTATCTCCGTTTCTTCAATATTGACTTCAATAATAAAAGAGCCATTATGCTTTGCTGTGTAGATCAGTGAAGCTGCAGGATATACTACGGCAGAGGTTCCGACTACAAAAAAGAGATCACATTCAGAGGCCGCTATTTCAGCACCTTTGAATTGGTCTTCGGGAAGGTATTCGCCGAACCAAACAACATCTGGTCTTATTAAACCGCCACACTTACATTTTGGAATATCTACTTTTTCCTCTATATCATTATAAAAGGTTTTACACTTGATACAATAATTCCTTTCTATATTCCCATGAAGTTCAAAAATATTCTTACTCCCAGCTCTTTTATGTAGATTATCGATATTTTGAGTTATTACGGTAATCTTAGGAATGTATTTTTGAAATTCCGCTATTGCCAGATGTCCTTCATTTGGAATTGCATGCCTGATAATATCATGGCGATATTTGTACCATTCCCAGACCATACCCGGATTTTTCATAAATGCATCAAAATTTGCTAATTCTTCCGGTTTGAACTTATTCCAGATACCATCCTTTCCCCTGAAAGTAGCTATCCCACTCTCCGCTGACATACCTGCGCCTGAAAAAAAGACAATGTGGTTTGCACATTTAATACTTTCGATATCTGACTTATTAAGATCTAACATTGAATTACAAAAAATATCTTTACGTTCCATCTTTATGGAAGGATACCATGATTAAAAAGATCAGTTGAAGCAAGAGGTAAAAATTTAGTCCATTTCCCCTTTTCTTTTATTTCACCAAGTGCGCTTTTATAAGCATTTACTTTAGCGCTTAATTCATCTGCCTGGTATAATGTTATAGCTTCAAGAGTCTTGGGTAAAACGGGTGATGCAAACTCAAGTTTCCCTTGGTGGCTAAGTATAATATGGAGCAGGCAATCCCTGAGATCATCCGGGAAATCAGGAATTTTTTTACATCCCTCACTGATCAGCATAGCTGAAATCACAATATGACCAATCAGTTTTCCCCTAGTTGTATATTCAAAGGATGAGTCATAACTAAGTTCCTCTGTTTTACCATAATCATGCATTAATGCACCGCAAATAACGAGATCCCTATTAATCTCAGGATGAATATCGCACATTAGATCGCATATTCTAATAAGTTCAAGCGAATGCTCCAGCAACCCATTCAGATATGAATGATGCCAATATTTCCCTGCAGGCGCGGAAGTAAATTTCAAAAGATTTTTTTCATTAAAAAACTGATCCATCAGCATTTGTAATTTTGAATTAGTGATTCTTTGGATTCTTGCCATTAATTCATTTTTCATTTCTTCAACATCTCTCTTCGATCTCGCAAGAAAATCAACGGGAGATATTTTATCAGCCAGATCCGCTGTTTTTATAGATATAATTTTAATCTGAGGTACGCCCTGGTAGTCATCCATAGAGCCTGTAACTTTTACAACATCCCCTAATTTTATATCGGCAAATATTTTGGAAAAGTTTTCCCATACATTTGCGCTCAATGACAGGGTTTTGTCCGCAAGTTCCAGATAAAGATATTGCTTATTCGATTTAGTAAGTTTTATTTCACACTTTTTCAATAGCAGGTAATGATTTATCGAGTCCCCTTTGGGCACCATAATAAGATCTGTTTGATTAAGCATAAAAGCAATTCCTTTTTAAAGAATGAAATTATATTTCTTTTACAACTTCAAAGACACTCTCTTTTGGAAGATGCGCAATTACAGACCGCCGAAGAAGATCAATGGATACAGCGATAGTATTTCCATTATCACTCTCATGAACCACTCCTATAATGCCTTCAAACGGACCCTCTCTTATTTTGACTTTAACACCAGGAATCAAACCATCCTGAATTAAGAAATCAGATTCTTTAGAAAGCATTTTTTTAAGATTTTTAATCTGCCATTCAGGTATTTTGGCAGGTCTGCCGTTATCAAATACACATCTTACAACGGAATATTGTTCCAACGACAATTTCCTTTCCTTTTCGTCGGCGAAAACAAAAATATAACCCTTAAGTATAGGTTCTAGAATTTTTTTCTTTCTATCGCTCCATTTTTTTAATTTAGCAACTACAGGCAGGTAATATTGAACTCCTACAGCCTGAATTTGTTCAGCTGCTTTAAATTCACTTCTAGACCTGGTATATAGAGCAAACCACGCCTTTTCCTGAGTTTCAGCAGAATTTTTTAATTCTTGCAACATAAGGAGTATAAATTAACTTTTAATTATGTTACGACCGATTGAATAATAAGTAAAATGAAGTTCCGCCATTTTTTCAAGATCATATAAATTACGCCCATCGAAAATAACCGGTTTTTTCAACAAAGCTTTTACCCTGCTAAAATCAGGTTTTCTGAATTCATTCCATTCTGTCATAATAACAAGTGCATCTGCATTTTCGAGAGCGTTATAAGTTCCTTTTGCAAATTTAATTTTACCGTTATAAATATTACTGATGTTATCCATGGCTTCAGGATCATAGGCGGTTACTGAAGCACCACCTTTGAGCAAAAGGTCTATAATTTTTACAGAAGGTGCATCCCTTATATCGTCAGTGTTCGGTTTAAAGGCAAGCCCCCAAATAGCAAAATGTTTTCCTTTAATCTTCCCATTGTAATGAAGTTTTATCTTTTCAAAGAACCGAATTCTTTGATTTTCATTTATTTCAACAACAGATTTGAGTATTTTGAAATCATAATTATTCTCATTTGAAGTATTGATCAATGCTTTTACATCTTTTGGAAAACAAGAACCTCCGAAACCAACCCCCGGAAACAAAAATCGTTTACCAATTCTTGAATCAGAACCAATACCAATCCTCACTCTATCAACATCTGCCCCAGTTATTTCGCAAAGATTGGCAATTTCATTCATGAATGTTATTTTTGTCGCCAAGAATGAATTTGCAGCATATTTAGTCATTTCGGCAGATTTTTCATCCATAAAATAAATTGGATTACCGGAACGAATAAATGGTTCATATAATTCTTCAATAATTGTTTTCGTTTTTTCATTCGAAGTCCCGATCACTACCCTTTCCGGTTTCATAAAATCTTCTACTGCCATACCTTCCCTAAGAAATTCAGGATTTGAAGCGACATCAAATTCAAAATCAGGTGCATATTTCTTAACGGCAGTACGAACTTTTTCCGAAGTCCCAACAGGAACTGTGCTTTTATCGACAAGTATTTTAAAACCTATACCAGGATTATCCCTGAAAAACTTCCCCAGATCTTCAGCAACACCCAATACATATTTTAAATCTGCACTTCCATCCCCGTCTTGCGGAGTAGGAAGACATAAAAATAAAATCTCCGAATTTCGAATTGCCTCATGTAGATCTTTAGTAAAAGTCAGACGTCCATATCTAATATTTCTTTCAAATAGAATCTCCAGACCTGGCTCATAAATAGGAACAATTCCCTGCTTCATTTTATCAACTTTAGCGGCATCAATATCAACACAAATAACTTCATTACCGGTTTCGGCAAAACATGTTCCAGAAACAAGCCCTACATATCCAGTACCAATTATAGATATTTTCAATATTTCCTCCTAAATATATTCTAAATATTAAATATATAAATTAACGATCTAATTTTATTATGAAACTCAACAATTATTTCAAGGCGGATTGTAATTTTTCTTTAATTTTATCGATATCGAAAGGCTTTTGGAGAAAGGCACTTATTTCATACTCTTGATATAAATTTTTAGTTTCTTCGAGAATATCGGTAACAATGGCGATAACAGGAATTTTAAACCCTTTTTCCTCTTTTCTAATTGATTTTAGCAGTTGTATTCCATCCATGAAAGGAATGTCGTGTTTGGTGACAATCAAAGATGGAATTTTTTCGGAGATAATTGTAATCGCCTCATAGCCATTATCTGTAAAAATCAATTTATATTCCGGAAAATTCTCACTGATTATTTTCTCCAGATATAATTTTTCTTCCTGATCGTCATCAATAAGAAGGATAATATTCTGAGATGAAGGAACAGTAAAGTGAAACTCACTACCATTATCTACTTCAGAATAGAACCAAATATCACCAGTATGTTTTTCAACTATCTCCTTAACAAGACTTAAACCCAGACCTGTCCCTTTTTCTCCCTTTGTTCCTTCGGTTGAAAACTTTCTCTCAACTTTAAATAATTTTTCTTTAGAATTATCCGGTATCCCAATCCCATGATCCTTAATAATAAATTCTATCTTATCATCGTTAAAAACCTCAGCACATATTTCAACACTTCTATTCTCCGGCGAAAACTTAATTGCATTGCTTAATAAATTTGTAATAACTTGGGTTATTAACTTTTCATCAGCCATAATAAATATATTATCGGGGACGTTTGCTTTAATATCAATATTTTTTCTTATTGCAATACCCGTTAGGGATGCAATACAATTATATACTATAGACTGCGCATGAAGTCGTTCTGATTCGATTTTCATACGTCCTGTCTGAAGTCTTGACCAGTCTAGCAGATAGTTAATTAATTGAAGCTGGGTTTGAGAGGATTCGTGTATATAATTTAGGTATTCATTTTTTTCATTCTGGGTAAGATCCGGTTCATTCATAAGAATTTCAGTGAAGCCAAGAATGCTTGTAAAAGGCGCACGAAGATCATGCGAAAGAATTGAGATAAATCTATCCTTGGATTTATTTAGCTGAATCAGATTCTCATTTTCGTTCCGAAGCAAGGATTCTAGTTTTTTATACTCACTAATATTCTGAATAAACCCATGATATGCTTCTGTTTCCCCGTCTATATTTTTCTGCACCCGAATTTCTTCTTTTAGCCATACAATGTTCTGGTCTCTGTCATTTATCCTGTAAACAGCAGAATAATTTTCTTCCGCCGGATTATTCAACAGTTTATTGTATAACTTTTTTATCCTTGTAATATCGTCTGCAACAATAAGAGAGCAAAATCCATCAGGGAGATCTAAAAGTTCCTTGTCAGAATAACCAGTAAAATTCAATACATTTTCTGAAAATTCTTTATGATCAATATTTTCACCTGATGCCTTCCACAAACAGAAAGAATCATGTTTCTTGATAAAAGAATACAAGAAATCAATCTCCGAATTTTTTGATAAATCTTTATTTGTGTCCTTTATCATGCTATGAATTATGATAGGTTTAATTTAAACATATATATAACATAACAAAAAATAATAAGATTTAAATAAAAACTTTGGCGATATCAATCAGCAAAGGAGGATTGTTAACAAGTGCAGTAGTAAATAATTTTCCCAGAGTGCGTTTAGTAATGGGTACTTTTAAAAAAGAATGCGCTATTTTATTAAACTTCTCATCATCAAAATTATATATACCGTTTTTTAACCTATCATAGATTTCATGCCGTTTACCGATTCGATCATGCCAAACTTTATCATAAATCAAAACATGATCAGGTTTATTCAATTTAATAGACTCACCGGCAATTCTACCAGCAATACTTCCTCCAATCATACCACTGGCAATACCTCCACCACTTAAAGGATTAACCTGACGGGCGGCATCTCCAGCAAGCATAATGCCGTTGGCGGATATTTTTTTTAATGTTGGCGTACTTGGAACACCCCCTGCAATTGAGGTTAATACTGGGGCATCGGGAAAATTCTTTTCCATAAAAGTATTTAAGTAATAAAGTGCAGATTTTTTTTTGCCTTCCATCCCGCTTATCCCTAAGCCAATATTTGCACAAAAACCGGCTTTAGGAAAAACCCAAAAATAACCGCCAGGGGCTACATTTTTTCCGAAATAGAAATAAAGTGTATTTGGATCGATTTTAATATTAGAAGCAGTAATCTGTACACAGCATTCCATATCACGAAAATGCGTAAACGTTTCTAACCCTGCCCACCTGCCAATTCTGGATTCAACACCATCGGCACCAATTATAATTTTCCCTTTTGCTTCCTTCTGTTCCCCACGGTATTCATATTTAACACCCGCTACTTTATCTCCGTCGAAAAGAAGTCCATTTACATAAGCACGTGTAAGAATGAGAGCCCCTTTATTAGCGGCAATTTTTGCCAATTCATAATCGAAAATCCTTCTTTCAAGAATAAAACCAGCATCACCGAACTCTAAAACAACTTCAGNNGCCGCAAAGCGTGCTGCCATTGATCCGGCGGGACCTGCGCCAACAACAATAATATCGAAATTATCCTTCATATGAATAAATTGGTTAAATAAATAACTAGGCTAATACACCATTTATATTAAATTTTATTACTTCGATCGGGCAACTCCAGACACATTTAGCGCAATTGGTACAACGAGAGTCGATTATAAAAATTTCCGCCTCCTTTAATTCTATTGCATCCTCAGGACAGACACCGACACAACATCCGCAAAAATCACATTTACCGGGTAAAATGTCTATTAATAATCTTCCTGTTTTAGCTTGTCTGTACATATTAAAATAAATTATTGTCTGAAAATAGTTAAAGAATATACAAAATGCAGATTTAGTTAAACTCTTCTTTCAATCTTAGTTTATCCAAGTAATATTGATTTAATATCGGTAACAATTCAGCCTGTTCCTCATTAGATGAAGCCTCTTCAACTTGCAATAAAATATCTGTAATCTGATTTTCAATTTGCAAAGATTTGAATTTTTTCATAGAATCTTTAACTAATCTCGATAATATTGTAAAATTATCCTTCCCTGGATATAATTTTTCCCATTCGCTACTTATTGAATATTTATCAATAGATAGTTTCTGTAAATAATCTCTTACTTCCAAATCGCTAATGTTGTTTATTACGGAAGCTACTTCAAATGATCTTTTTTTATTAAATTCTTCATAGACCAATTCGGCAATTTTCCTGTTTAATTCAATAACAAATTCTTCCGGATTCATATAGGCAAATACAAATTTTATTATTTCTGTGTTTTCAGATAGAAAAAGTAATATCACATCTCTTTCGAGAAACTGAACTTCCTGGGTTATCTTAACTTCCCTATTTGGAAATACTTTATTAGATTGATCTCTTTCATTAGGAGTTTTTTCCTGTTTTTTCTCTTTTAGCAGAATCTTATCAAGTTCCGATTCCAGTAACTTTTCTCTGATTCCAAATTTTTTTGATATGTTTTTAATGTAAAAATTTCTTTTTAGTTCATCACCGATAAAGGATAATGACTTTACAAGATTCCTTACAGCTTCAGCCGATCGGCTGCTATCGGTGAAATATCCCTCGGCTTCATATAAAGCTGTTTGATATTCGTGAAAACTCACGGATAGTTTAATCAGTTCATCAAATTTTTCTTTTCCGAACTTATTAACATAAGAATCCGGATCCTCCCCTTTGGGCATTGAAGCTACTCTTATTTCAAAATCTTTTCTCAGCAATATTTCTATACTTCTCATTGAAGCTTTTACTCCAGCAATATCTGCATCAAATAAAAGAACAACATTTTTAGTATAACGTGAAAGAAGAATAACCTGATCTTCTGTTAAAGCAGTACCGGAGACAGCAACAACATTTTTTATTCCATTCTGGAAAAGGGAAATCAGATCCATATATCCCTCAACCATGATCACTTTATTTAATCTGCGTATTTCATCTTTTGCATAAGATAGCCCATATAGAATTTTTCCCTTAGTATAAATAATTGATTCGGGGGAATTTAGATATTTAGCTGCATATTCGTTTTTCTCAAGAATTCTTCCGCCAAATCCAACCACCCTTCCATTTGGAGAATCAATTGGGAATATAATCCTACCTGAAAATTTATCGAACAAATGTCCTTCATTTCCTTTTCCGATTATTCCTAATTGTATTGCCTTTTCGAGATCAATCCGGTTTTTTGCATATTCAACGAAAGCATCTCTCTTAGAAGGTGAATAACCAAGATCAAAAGCTCTTATCGTCTGTTTTGAAATTTTTCTTTGATGAAAATATTTTCTCCCGATTTCCCCTTCGTTTTCATTTAATAGGACATCAGAAAAATACTTTTTTGCGAAGTCATTTATATCATAAAATATTTCCTGTTCACTTTGTTTTTCTGCATTTTGTTGATCTTCATACTCAATCTGAATGCCCAACCTATCAGCAACACTTTTAACCGATTCAATAAAGGAAATTTTTTCATAATCCATGAGAAATTTGAATACGTTTCCTCCGCTATGGCATCCGAAACAGTGGAATATTTGTTTATCTTCACTAACAGTAAAAGACGGGGTTTTTTCATTATGAAAGGGACATAATCCGATATAATTTTTACCCCTTTTTCTCAGATTGATAAATTCAGATATAACATCAACTATATTAGTGGCTGATCGAATTTCTTCTATTTTGTTTTCCGGTATTCGCATTTTAACTTTCTTATAAACCTAAAATTATGAAATTAAATCAAGCAGAAAAATGATAAAATACAAAATATTCCGGTTTCTTAAATTTAAGAAACGAGAAAAGATTCTTTTTACTTATTTCCATAAATGATAATGAATTCTTCCAAAATGAGGCATTTAGCATGAGTTATCGTGGTATAATTTTTGGCTAAAATAGGGAATTCAAACTGATTTATAAGATTTAATTAATAATGGTAAAATAATGGAAAGAAAAAAAGTAACTATTGACGGAAATGAAGCGGCAGCATATGTGGCATTCAGAACAAATGAAGTAATTGCTATTTATCCTATCACCCCCTCTTCTAATATGGGAGAATGGTGCGATGCATGGGCTGCTGAGAACAAAAAAAATATCTGGAACGAAATTCCGAGTGTAAGCGAACTGCAAAGTGAAGGTGGTGCATCCGGGAGTGTGCATGGAGCATTACAAACTGGATCTCTGACAACAACATTTACGGCTTCGCAGGGGCTACTTTTAATGATCCCTAATATGTTCAAAATAGCCGGAGAACTGACTTCGACAGTATTTCATGTATCAGCAAGATCCATAGCAGCACAGGCATTATCAATATTCGGCGATCATAGTGATGTTATGTCCACACGCTCTACCGGTTTTGCACTTCTTTCCTCTAATTCCGTCCAGGAAGTAATGGATTTTGCACTTATATCACAGGCTGCAACTCTTAAATCCAGGGTTCCATTTCTCCACTTTTTTGACGGATTCAGGACTTCACATGAAGTAATGAAAATAGANNCAGGGAAGAGAAACAGTTAATCAGTTTTATATTGATTGTCCCGGAATTGTTCAGGATCAGATGGATATTTTTGCAAAGCTTACAGGACGTCAATATCGCTTATTTGATTATTATGGTGCTCCTGATGCAGAAAGAATAATTGTTATGATGGGATCAGGCGCTGAAGCAGTTGAAGAAACAGTTGAATACCTTACAAAAAAGGGAGAGAAAGTCGGCATATTAAAAGTAAGACTTTATCGTCCTTTCTCAATTGATCATTTTATAGATGCCCTTCCAAAATCGACTAAAGTGATTACTGTTTTAGATAGAACAAAAGAACCCGGCGCTTCAGGTGAACCATTATATCTGGACATTGTTAATGCTATTTCCGAAAAACATATCAATGGCGAGTTAAAATTTGCTTATCCTAGAATAACCGGCGGCAGATATGGGCTGTCTTCCAAAGAATTCACTCCTGCAATGATAAAGGGAGTATATGATGAAATGAAAAAGAGTAAACCCAAAAATCATTTCACCATTGGTATTGTTGATGATGTAACAAATACAAGTCTTGAATATGATGCTACTTTTTCAGTTGAACCTGATGAGACCTTCAGGGGTAAATTCTATGGTCTGGGAGCCGATGGTACTGTTGGAGCAAATAAAAATTCAATTAAGATTATCGGCGAAGGTACAAAATATTTCGCTCAAGGTTATTTTGTATATGACTCTAAGAAATCGGGATCAACTACTGTTTCCCATTTAAGATTCGGACCCAAAGAAATTAAATCTACTTATTTAATAAATAAAGCTAACTTTATTGCATGCCATCAGCAGGAATTCCTGGATAAGATGGATTTACTTGATGATGCTGCAGAAGGCGCTACATTCCTGCTAAATACCCTGGTTCCAAAAGAAAAAGTTTGGGACAATTTACCGGAAAAAGCTCAGAAAGATCTTATCGAAAAGAAGATGAAGTTTTTCATAATTGATGCCTATAAGGTGGGTGAAGAGACCGGAATGGGAGTGCGAATAAATACTATAATGCAGACATGCTTCTTTGCTATCTCAAAGATTTTTCCAAGAGATGAAGCAATTGCAATGATTAAGAATTCGATCAAAAAGACTTACGGCTCAAAAGGCGAAAAAATAGTCCAGATGAATTTTGATGCAGTAGATAAAACCCTCGCTAACTTGTTCGAGGTTGAGATACCACCAAAAGTAACCAGTACGATAAAACTGGCTGATGCAGTTTCCGAAAAAGCTCCTCAATTTGTACAGGAAGTTACGGCAAGAATTATTTCAGGTCATGGAGATTCCATACCTGTAAGCAAGATGCCAATTGACGGGACTTATCCGACAGGAACGGCAATGTGGGAAAAAAGAAATATAGCACTTGATGTTCCTGTTTGGGACGATGAAATATGCATCCAGTGTAATAAATGCGTAATTGTTTGCCCCCATGCATCTATACGCGCTAAAGTATTTGATGAAAAATTAGTGAGCAATGCTCCAGCAACATTTAAGTCAACAAAGTTCAAAGGAAAAGATTTAGGCGAAGGTATGGCTTACGCATTACAAGTTGCTGTTGAAGACTGTACCGGATGCGGGCTTTGTGTTGATGTATGCCCTGTAAAGAATAAGAAAGAGACTAAGTTCAAAGCTATCAATATGAAAGCGCAGCTTCCGATAAGAGAAGCAGAAAGAGCCAACTGGGATTATTTCTTAGGTTTACCGGAATATGACAGAACAAAGTTAAACATATCTGCAATCAAAGATTCACAATTCCTTGTTCCATTATTTGAATTCTCAGGTGCCTGTTCAGGATGCGGAGAGACGCCATATATTAAACTTGTCAGTCAGTTATTCGGCGATAGAGCAATAATTGCGAATGCAA
This sequence comes from Ignavibacteriales bacterium, assembly GCA_003141435.1. Classification (GTDB taxonomy): domain Bacteria; phylum Bacteroidota; class Ignavibacteria; order Ignavibacteriales; family Ignavibacteriaceae; genus Fen-1301. The sequence continues at coordinate 647 of PLLW01000100.1, read as the reverse complement.
CAGGCTGTTCTTCAATATACGGCGGTAACCTGCCAACAACACCATGGACAAAGAACAAAGACGGAAGAGGTCCTGCATGGTCGAATTCACTATTTGAAGATAACGCTGAATTCGGATTCGGTTTCCGATTATCAATTGACGCGCATAACAACCAAGCAAAAAATCTTATTAAAAAATTCTCTAATGAAATAGGCGAAGCTTTAGTAACTGAGTTGCTAAATGCCGCACAGAAAGATGAAGCAGGTATTTATGAGCAAAGAGAACGGGTAAAAATTCTTAAAGATAAATTAAGTGTTTTTATGAATGACGGAATTAAAGGAGAAAAGTTATCAGATTTAGTTCATCTTATGAGTCTTGCAGATTATCTTGTAAAGAAATCTGTCTGGATTATGGGAGGAGACGGCTGGGCATACGATATAGGTTACGGCGGTTTGGACCATGTTCTTGCTTCCGGAAAAAATGTAAACGTACTTGTGCTTGATACAGAAGTATATTCAAACACAGGCGGACAGGCATCCAAATCGACCCCAAGAGGAGCTGTAGCAAAGTTTGCTGCTGCCGGCAAGACAATGCCAAAGAAGGACCTAGGGTTAATTGCAATGACATATGGAAATATTTATGTAGCTAAAGTTGCAATGGGCGCAAAT
>PLLW01000046.1 GCA_003141435.1 Ignavibacteriales bacterium | reverse complement strand
TCAATAAAAATACCAAAACCTTGCGGTGGTTTTCCGTCATGCTCATGCGTCTTCGGTACACCCGCCGGAAAATCAAACACTATATGATAAAGTTTATGGTTAAACGGCAGCTCAACAAATTCCTTGTCAGGATAAACCCTTTTCATTTCCCTACGTATAAATTTATTCAGCCCGTAATCATCATCAATATAAAGAAACCCTCCCCCCTCAAGATATTTTCTTAGCCTTACAATCTCATCTTCTGTAAAAACAATATTCCCATGCCCGGTTAAAAACAAGAAAGGATAAGCAAAAATCTCATCCGAAGCTATATCGACAAATTTATATTCCGCTTTAACCTTAAGATTAGTATGCGCTTTGATATAATTCAGCAGATTCACCTCTTCGGTAGGACCATTATACCAATCCCCCCCACCGGCATATTTCACCCGCCCTATTTGAAAAAGCCCATCCTGCTGCCCCCATACCGGAATCGCAAGCACTGCAAAAAGTATTAAATAATTTATCCTCATAGAAGTGTTAATATATCGTAGAAGTGCTTATTTTTCAATAAATATCGGCACTTTCCGTCACATGGGACTTATTTTTACACGAATTAGTACAATTCTCCCCACGAATTGTTACAAATCTCAATACGAATTAGCACAATGCCCCTCCCTGATTGCTGATTTTCCAATCAATTTATAACTATTCCGTTATATGCCCGCTTTGGTCCTTTCCCTGACGTCCCGCCTTCTTCCCCCCTTCATCCACGGCAGAGAAAGCAGAAAAATCCGTAAATATCCGTGGAAATCGGTAAAAATCAGTGAAATGGGTAATTCGTGGTGAGTATATCGTCCATCTCATTAAAATGAACAATGTATATCATACAAATATTTTTATTCATTGTCAAGAGAAATCTTAATAATATTTAGGGCATAAATAAATCCCTATATTCCTTCAAACCTCGGAGGTTTTTTGAAACTTTTAGCATGCTGAAATATTATCAATAATAAATCATAACTTGCTTTATATACCGGCAATTCTTCTGATAATGACATAGTTCAATTTATAAATCGACCGCCTTACGGCGGCAATTATTAAATAGATAAATAGTCAAATAGACTAAAAATCCTTGGCGCAACGGACACTAAACCCAAATTCCTTAGTGTTGTAATTGAAATGGATATTACTATCATAGCCGTACAGGTTCATGAGGTATACGTAGGTGGCATTGCCCTCAGTAGAACTCCAAAAAACAGTGAAGTTCCCTAAACCGTTGAAGCCTCCATTGTTACCGCGGTCGCCCGCCAACGAGGCAGAAAATCCGCTTGTATTTGTGCCTACACCACTTCCTGTTCCCTGACCAACTGCTTTTAATGCGTTGCCATCATTGTTTACTGTTGTGCCTAATGTTTCGTCCTCCGCGTCCGTTGGTATATGCCAGCCTGTTGGACATATTCCTTTGGTTCCCGGCGTAGTTACATATTGCATAGCTTCATTCCATTGGTATAATCCACCGTACCTGGTACAATTTGCTGTATCATCATTATAACAGTATTTTTCTATTGTCCCGTTGTTCGAAGCAGCTTGACTCCCATTTATCATTGTTCCAACATCAAGGTTTTCTTTTAACCAAACTTGACTTCCTATAGTTACGGTATGATATATTTTACCTGCATAAGTCACTGTCGGTGCGGAAGGAACAGTATTTATATTTGCGGGATTGCTTGAATCCTTTTTGCAAGAATTGAAAATGAATATGCAAAATAACAAGAGGATTAGAATCTTTTTCATTTACCATCCTATATAATATTTAATATTTCTTTAATTAAATTGACCGGATATAAAAGCGAAATTGGAAAATATCTTTAGGAATAAGTATCGAGCCGATTGTTTTATAACTATAATCCCGATCTATATCTCTGAAATGTTACTTTGAAAAGTTAATTATTAAAAATTAAAGATTCAACTAATATTTATAAAAGAGTGGCATTAAAATCGTGCTGAATAATCCAACGCTTCAATCATATTTGCCTCCGCATAATATCCCTACCCGTAACTCATGATGAATTTAACAAATTCATTATCTATTCACTGAATGGGTACTTCCGTCTCCTCTGTTTCATCCGCAATATCAGCCATCCCATGAGGAAGAGATTTTGTAGCCTTAGCTCCCAGCTTCTTAATCTTCTCAACACTGGTTATCAGATTCCCCTTCCCTGTCGATAGTTTCTTCATTACATCATCATAATTATCCTGAACAGAATGAAGCCTCTTCCCCACTTCAAGCAGATCAGTCACCATGCTTTGGAACTTATCATATAACGCCCCGCTCTGCCTTGCAATTTCAAGAGCATTTCGGTTCTGATTCTCCTGGCGCCATATGCTTGCAATCGTTCGTAATGTGGCAAGCAATGTCGAAGGACTTACAATTACAATGTTCTTCTCAAATGCATCATTAAACAATTCCATATCATTCTGCACCGCAAGACTGAATGCCGGCTCAATAGGCATAAACAACAAAACAAAATCCAAACTTTTAATCTTATAAAGATTCTGGTAATTCTTAGAGCTTAAATTCGCTATATGTTTTTTGATCGATGAAATATGTTCCTTTAATGCCGCTATCCTAACAGTTTCATCTTCTGCTGAACAATATCTCTCATATCCCACCAGCGAAACTTTTGAATCTATAATAATGCATTTGCTTTCAGGAAGATAAATTACAACATCGGGCTGAAGCCTCTTCCCCTCTTCATCTGTTATGCTTTCCTGGACTGCATATTCCTGCCCTTTCACCAATCCCGATTTCTCTAATACTCTCTCAAGGATAAACTCTCCCCAGTTGCCCTGTGTTTTAGTTTCTCCCTTCAATGCTTTAGTAAGATTATTCGCATCCTTGCTCATCTGCTGATTCAGGTCATGAAGCATTCTAATCTGTTCACTCAGCCCTGCTCTTTCCTTAGTATCATTTAGATATACATCCTCAACTTTCTTTTCAAAGTTCTTTATCTTCTCACTCAACGGATTAAGTATTTCATTTATGTTCACCTTGTTCTGCTCGGTAAATCTTTTGCTCTTATCCTCAAGTATCTCATTGGCAAGATTCTTAAACTCTGTTGTAAACTTCTGCTGGAGCTGCTCAACTTCCTCTTTCTGTGTGGTAAGCTTTTCTTCCAGGTTGGCAAAATCGGATTTCAGGGATGAATATGATGAATTAAGTTGAAGGAATTTATTTCTTTCCTGTGTAAGATCCTGTGTCGCTGTCTTTAGACTCTCCTGAAGAATATTTATTCTCTCCTGCGCAGCACTCTTTTCTATCCTAAGATTATTTATCTGGCCATTAAGTACATCAGCTTCCTCACGTGATAAACCTTTTTCCCCTCCCGCTTTAACTTTTAGTATAAGCCACGCAATTACTCCGCCTATCAGAATTCCTAAAACAATGTAGATAATTTCCATATTGATTTCCTTTATGCCCCGTTTACCATCTTCTTAATCTTAGCCGAATTTTCCTTGTTGGCTTTATATGTTATTTGTACAGACTTGTTACTATATTTTGTTGATAATACTTCCGCTAAAGAATGTATCTTCGCTGCCATCTTCGAATCCGAAATATCAAGCCTTACCTTCTCTTCCACAAAAGAGCTTTGAATCATTCCGTTAACTTTAGCCTTTAGCGCTATTATGTTAATCCCTCTTTCGGCAGAAATAATCACACCGTCTTTATATTTATGCTTAACATATTCTATTCTATGCTTATCCTCAACGGCATCCACCTTATTAAAAACCATCAGCTGAAGTTTATCGCTGCATTGCAGTTCCTTCATGGTCTCTGCTACAACTTTTATATGATCCTCAAAATAAGCGTGTGACAGATCTATCACATGAAGAATAATATCTGCATCCCTTACTTCATTAAGCGTGCTTTTAAATGATGCCACAAGGTGCGTGGGCAGTTTTCGTATAAATCCTACAGTATCGCTGATAAGCAGTCTATCATTCTTCCCAAAATCTACACTCCTTGTTGTTGAGTCAAGCGTGGCAAATAATTTATCTTCGGCAAACACTCCCGCTTTAGTAAGTATATTGAATAATGTTGATTTTCCTGCATTCGTATATCCCACTAATGAAATACATACAAAATCTTTTCTGTTATGGCTCTGGGTTTGACGGATTGATTCTATTTTGAGTAATTTTTCTTTAAGCAGACTTATCCTTGTGCGGATAATCCGTCTGTCAGTTTCAATCTGAGTTTCACCCGGACCTTTTGTACCTATTCCTCCGAATTGTTTCGATAAGTGTGTCCATGCTCTTGTCAGACGTGGAAGCATATATTGAAGCTGGGCTAACTCCACCTGCGTCTTTGCCTCTTTAGATTTCGCACGCGAGGCGAAGATATCAAGTATTAAACCGCTCCTGTCCACTATCTTTCTTTTGATCAGGTCCTCAAGGTTCCTTAACTGCACAGGCGAGAGGTCATCATCTGAAATTACAAGATCAATTTCATTTTCTTCTGCCAGAGTGGCAAGTTCTTCTGCTTTCCCTTTACCTATATAAAAGGCGGGGTCTGCTGAATACTTATCCTGGGTTACTTTAAGAATGGTTGTTGCCCCTGCGGTTATAGCAAGCTCTTCGAGCTCGGTTAAATGTTCCTCAACTAATTCTTTGGTTAAATCTTTTGTGTGTAATGCTACTAAAATTGCCCGTTCTGTTGTCTTCTTGGGGATGTCTATCATCTAAAAATTACGCTTCCTTCTTTTGTTCATAAATATATCATAATAAATAATGAAATTTTCAAATATTATCAACTACTAAACCGATGCTATCTCCTTTTTTGTATTGCGTGCAATTGTCATCTCTGCTAATGCAAGCAATAAAGCTATTACTGCAAAATAACGCCAAAGTTCCGATCCATATCTTGACTGCAGAACTATTTTTGCCGGATTATCATCTTTATTTACAGGGATGTATCTCCCTTTGAAATTTATCTTTTTAAGATAATCCTTAATATCGCTTGTTGATACGTATGTTGTTTTTGATTCGGACGGATCAGGATTGACCGATATCTCTTCGATTAACTTATCTCCTGCCAAAATATGATAATTACCCGCAATATTGGTTTTGTTATATGAAATATAATCCGAGCTGGTCTTCTCATGGTTAATAAACTCCTCGGATTTATCAGGCTTGATTATTTTAATCTGCTGAGTTCCTCCGGCTGCTATATTAATATCGGCATTTTCACCGGCAATAAATGTATTCTGATTGCGGTCCTTTGACGCAACATAAAAAACTGACTTTGTAATCAATGGTACAAATATGCTCTTCAGCGGAAAGTTGCTCCAGCTTAATACAGGAGAAGTATTAAAAAGAAAGATATTTCCCTTACCCAATTTATATTCACTTAGAAATGATGAACCGTCCATCAGAGTTATAATATTCTGCCCTTTCCCCTGCGTTGATATTTTATAATGCGCATAAATATCCGGTGACTCTATCTTCTTCTTATCTTCCTTTAGGAAAAGATTCTGGAATATCGGATGATTGTATTCCACATTCTCAAATGAAACAGGGTTTGCATCCTCATTTACTTTTCCCGCTAATGCCTGAGGTGATGGTAAATTCAAAGCTTGCGTAACTTGCTGAAAACTCTGCAGGTTTGGAACTGATCCGGGGAATAATAACAAGCCTCCCCCTGTCTGCACATACGCCTTTATCCTTTCAGGATTCGGCAAATTCCCCGAAGGAATTAAAATAACTGCATCATACTGACTTAAATTAAAAGACGATATCTGGTTAAGATTTTTACTTGTTATATTTAATGCTAAACTTTCATTTGATGCACTTAGCGCAAGCTGAATAAAATCATCATCCTTGGGATTATCTGAAAAAACAATAACAGGGACTTCCTTAGGTATATACAAATTTATATATCTTTTATTATCCTGCATTATCTCATCATCTTCAATCTCGGCTTCTGCATCCACAAACCCTGTCTGCTTTGGAACAGCGTCCATATTAACCACCTTGGATTCCCCCTCATTCAGAGTAACGCTTTGCTGAGCACATCTTTCACCATTAAGAAATAATGAAACAACTATGTTCTGTGCTGTACGCTTTGAATAATTTGTTATGGTAGCAGTGAAATCAACTGGTCTATTCCTCTCAAAGATCTGCGTATTAAGTTTTAGATCATCTATCCCGATATTGTAAACTTCTTTCCCTGAATAGTTGAAGGAATATAGCTTAATCTTATTGTTTAATATGCTGCTCAGATCAGAATACATATTCTCTTTGCCGAGAGAGCCGGTTTGAAAATCTGAAAGCAGATATATTTCCTTATTGAAGTTTTTTGATTTGGATAGTATGTCCCCCGCCTTAATAATAGAATTGTGTAATGTCCCTGTCGAATAACTGAGCGGAAGGTTGTCAATCAACTTAGAAAACTCTTTCAGATTGGAAGTCGGGACAATCTCATCTTTCCCTTTATCTGACACAAGCACTAAAGCAGCTTCATCCCCTTCCTGTAGTTGTCTGATAAGTTCTTGTATTGTTCCTTTCGCCTGGTTAAAATAGGAACCCTTTCCGTCAACAACCGACATGCTATACGTATCATCCAGTATAAACACCGCTGTGGTTTTAGCCGCTGATGTAGTTCCTCCAATTGCAACTCCTTCTAAAGTAGGACGCGCAAATGCCGTAATCAAAAACAAAATTATTAAAACCCTAAGCGCTAAAAGGAGCCACTGTTTTAGTTTTATCTTCCTGATCTTATTCTTCTGAAGCTCCTTCAGAAATGCAAGAGTGCTGAATTCAATCTTCTTTAACTTTCTTAAATTGAACAGATGAATTAATACAGGTATCGATGCCGCTAATAAACCAAATAATACAGCAGGATTAAGAAATACCATTTACTACTTTTTGTTAATAAATTCATTCAAAAATAAGAATATTTGTACCGGAATACTATATCGCCTCTCATTCCTGCTATATGGAGATATAATTGGTTCCTTAGCTTGGAACGGGTTTTATTTTTTTGAACAATTAACAAGTAGTATCAAACTAAGCGAAATAACTTTTAGGCAAGCAGACATAATTTCCTACTCCATTATTTAATGAATGGTCTAGATATTTTCTTATTAAAATCCGATTAAGATAATATTAGAAGAGTATGTTAAAATCTGGGATCATCAACATTATTGTTATAAATCCATTTAATGCCAATAAAAGTCCAGCCGACTCCATTGTAAGTAGATGAAGTAATGAACATTTTCGAATAATGATGATCTTTATCGTAAAGATAGAAATAGTTAGTTAGCCCTTCAGAGATATTAATACTTTCGGTCCAACCACTTTCTGAAGAATAAATAGGTGCCGACACACTATCATTTAAATTATTACCTACTGCAGAATGAAATGATGTATATCTTCCCTTATTTGTATAGCTTTTTAGCATATATGATATAAAATAAATATCAACTTCGGCATCACTACCCGCAATATTTGATAAAGTATACGCTTCTTTCCCGTATTTAAGTATGAGACCATCTCCTTCCCATGCATAATTCCCTTGTTGACCTAATAATCCAGTATAAATGCTACTAGATTCTTCAGGGACGGATGTAAAATGAAAAACTTTTGACCAGACAGACGTTCCAAAAGAATTTGTTGAATTAACTCTCCAGTAATAATTGGTACCATTATTCAAGCCTGATATCTGTCTAATTGTGTTATTGTCTCCACTTTGATTATAAACTAAATTTGAAAAATCAATTGTAGATGAAACTTGTAATAAATAACTAATTGCTGAGGCGTCAGAGCTCCAACTTAGGGAAGGATTTAATGCAATATTAATACTATTATTTTCAGGCAAACTTAACATAGGAGGGTTAGGCCCTGTGTAAAAAGTCCAAACAGTTGACCACGCTGAAAAAGACATACTATCAGTTGATCTTACTCTCCAGTAATAAGTTGTGGATTTGGTTAATCCTGTAACCTGTTGGATCGTATCTTTTACGGTTTCATTATATAATAAATTTGAAAATAAACTATCAGAAGAGACCTGTACAGAGTAACTTTGAGTGCCTGTTTTATGCCATGTTAATATAGGTGAGGTTATATTGTTGTAAGAGATATTAAATGGAGAAATCAGTAAAGGAGATGATAAATTACTATTTCCTACAGATGTAAAATGAAAAACTTTTGACCAGGCAGACGTTCCAAAAGAATTTGTTGAATTAACTCTCCAGTAATAATTGGTACCATTATTCAAACCTGATATCTGCCTATTTGCGTTATTGTCTCCACTTTGATTATAAACTAAATTTGAAAAATCAATAGTAGATGAAACTTGTAATAAATAACTAATTGCTGAGGTGTCAGAGATCCAGCTTAGGGAAGGATTTAATGCAATATTAATACTATTATTTTCAGGCAAACTTAACATAGGAGGGTTAGGCCCTGTGTAAAAAGTCCAAACAGTTGACCACGCTGAAAAAGACATACCATCATTTGATCTTACTCTCCAATAATAATTAGTGGATTTGGTTAATCCTGTAACCTGTTGGATAGTATCTTTTACTGTTTCATTATTTAATAAAATTGAAAATAAACTATCAGAAGAGACCTGTACAGAATAACTTTGAGTACCTGTTTTTTGCCATGTTAATATAGGTGAGGTCAGATTGTTGTAAGAGACATTAAAAGGAGAAACCAGTACAGGAGATAGTAAATTACTATTTTCTGGAGGGGATGAAGTTGGATTATCTTTTTTACAACCATTAATAACAACAAGTAATAACAGCAATAAAAATATCTTTTTAATAATCATTGTTTTCATTCCCGAGATTATAACTTCACCTCGTTTCCGAATTGAGCCCACTATTATGAATGGGTTAATCATGTATAAAATCACAATGCAAATTAACCCGTTGAAATTATATAATCAAATAGAATTATTGAAGAATCAATTGACTATTTATTCGACCGTGCAATTAAATTAAGCGCAGAACCTGCCTTAAACCAACCAATCTGCGCTTCGTTCATTGTATGGTTTAAAAGCGCTTCATCCTTTGAACCGTCTTTATGTTTCATTATAAGTTTTAGCTGTTTATTTGGCGCAATATCTTTTAGACCAACTATGCTTACTTTATCATCTTCATTGATCTTATTATAATCATCCGGGTTGGCAAATGTAAGCGGAAGCATTCCTTGTTTCTTTAAGTTAGTTTCATGAATCCTGGCAAAACTTTTTACTATTATTGCCCTGCCGCCTAAGAATCTTGGTTCCATAGCTGCATGTTCACGGCTTGAGCCTTCACCGTAATTTTCATCTCCTACAACAATCCAACTAATTCCTTTTGCTTTATATTCACGAGCAACTTCAGGAACAGATTTAGTTTCCCCTGTAAAGATATTCTTTACTTTGCCCACTTCATCAGTATAAGCATTTATAGCACCTATAAACATATTGTTTGAAATGTTATCAAGGTGTCCCCTGAATCTTAACCAGGGACCCGCCATGGAAATATGATCTGTTGTGCATTTACCTTTTGCTTTCAGAAGTACAGGCAAATCATTAAAATCTTTCCCGTCCCAGGGTGCAAAAGCCTGCAGAAGCTGGAGACGTTCACTATCCGGATTTACTTTAACATCCACTTTGTAACCATCCGCTGAAGGAGGTATAAATCCGCTCCCTATGGATGTAAATCCCTTGGGGGGAAGCTCTTCCCCTGTCGGCGGATCAAGCTTGACAGATTCTCCCTTATCGTTTATAAGAGTATCGGTTATAGGATTGAATGTCAGTTTACCTGCAATTGCAAGAGCGGTTGTAATTTCAGGACTTGCAACAAAAGCAAATGTATCCGGATTACCATCGTTTCTTTTGGCAAAATTCCTGTTGAAAGAAGTTACTATTGTATTCTTTACACCTGTCTTCATATCCATTCTCTTCCACATACCGATGCAGGGTCCGCATGCATTTGCTAAAACAACGCCTCCGAATTTACTCAGAGTTTCAAGCTGCCCGTCCCTTTCGATTGTCCCTCTTACCTGCTCTGATCCGGGAGTAATTGTATATTGCGATTTTGCTTTAAGACCTTTACATATAGCCTGGCGTGCTATTGATGCAGACCGGTCAATATCTTCATAACTGGAATTTGTACAGCTTCCGATCAGTGCTACACTAACTGTTTCAGGATAGCCTTCCTCTTTTACTGCTTGTTTCATTTTTGATATTGGCCATGCTTTATCGGGAGTGAATGGACCATTAATATACGGTTCGAGTTCACTTAAGTTTATTTCATATACCTGATCATAGTATTTTGCCGGGTTCTTATAAACTTCCGGATCAGCCATCAAATGATCTGCTAATCCTTCCGATAATGCGGCAACATCAACGCGGTTGGTTATCCTTAGATAACCTGCCATCTTTTCATCGAAGGGGAATAAAGATGTGGTTGCGCCAACTTCAGCTCCCATATTACAAATAGTTGCTTTACCTGTACATGATATTGAGGAAACACCATCCCCGAAATATTCTATTATTGCTCCCGTTCCTCCTTTAACTGTGAGCATACCTGCGAGCTTCAGAATAATATCTTTAGCCGAAGTCCAGCCGTTCATTTTCCCTGTAAGTTTAACCCCAATCAATTTAGGCCATTTAAGTTCCCAGGGCATACCTGCCATAACATCTACTGCATCTGCGCCACCTACGCCGATAGCAATCATGCCAAGTCCTCCGGCATTTGGAGTGTGGGAATCAGTACCGATCATCATTCCACCGGGGAAAGCATAGTTTTCAAGAACTACCTGATGAATAATTCCTGCGCCCGGTTTCCAAAAGCCAATTCCATATTTGCGTGATATGCTTTCAAGGAAATCAAATACTTCTTTATTTTCCTCATTCGCTCTCAGAAGATCATCCTTAGCGCCTCCCTGCGCCTGTATTAGATGATCGCAATGAACAGTTGATGGAACAGCGGTTGTCTTTTTACCAGCAGACATGAATTGAAGAAGTGCCATTTGTGCAGTAGCATCCTGCATTGCAACACGATCCGGGGAAAGTTCTGCATAATCTTTCCCTCCTTTTAATTCCCTTGACGGTTTATTCCAAAGATGAGCGTACAGAATTTTTTCTGCGTACGTAAGAGGACGGTTTAATATTTTTCTTGCATTATCAATATTGCCTTTAAATTCAGAATAGACTCTTTTAATCATTTCAATATTTGCTGCCATGTTATACCTAGTTTTATTTCGATACCATTTAATTATTTAAAATACAAAATTGAGAGCTAATTATGTATGAGATAGATAATATAAAGGGGGGAAGATTAAAATCCTTATTATCAGAGTTTAGGGACTTAGTAACTGAAATCTTCATTCCTTATTAGAAGAAGAATAGCGGATTGAGGGACTATCAATAACTTTTCCTTTTCAAATTCGATTTCATAAGCCTCTTTCCTCAAAAAGATCGCCAGGTCACCTTCTTTTACTTGAAGTGGTATGTATTTAATAGCTTCTTTGGATTCTTTCCATGGTTCTTCGTCAACATTAGACCCCATAGGATATCCCGGTCCGGCTTTTATGATATAACCACTTTGGACTTTTTCTTTTTCAGCGACACCAGGTGGTAGATAAAGACCGCTATCAGTTTTTCCGGCATCTGTTGCAGGTCTTATTAAAACCCTGTCTCCTACAACGATGAACTTTTTCATATGATCTAATTTCATTTGCATACTTTAAAATAACCTTTTAATAAGAAATAAGGAAGTCAACTTTTTATCCCAGCGTATGTTTTATTGATGTCGATAAATTGCTTTGAAAAAGGGAAACCACACCGATGCACGGATTCCTAAATAATTTATTTGTCCCTTTTCTTATAAGACATTAGGATATGGAAGACTTAATGAAAGAAGCGAGTTGGATAAGCCGAGATTCAAATTCAGAATGAAAAGAAAGGGAACCGGTATAAAAATAATTACATCCCTGTTCTCAGAAACTTAGGCTCTTCCAAAGTAAGCATTATTGATATCCGGTGACAATCGCCCAAAGTCTCATCTGCAGAACCGCTAAACCTGGCAAATGAATAATCAATATTAAGTTTAGGTAATTTTACTCCGGCTCCAACTGTAAACTGATGCACGTCATTATACCCTGCACGGACTGCAACAATATTCTTAAAGTTGTATTCAAGGCCAACATGAGCATCAACGCTTATAGGTCCTACATGAAACTCAGAAGCAAATTGTCTGTTTTCAAATCTTATATCTAAGTCGATGGCGGGAGTAATTACTCCACTGAGGAAATTAATTTCATACGTCCCGCCTACCTTTGCAGTAGGTGATATCAATTCATTTGTCCCGGTACTCCAGGCAACCATTGTCGTCGTAATATCCTGAATATTAGCACCCAGGAAGAGATTATCCATTGGAGAATACAATGCGCCGGCATCAAACCCTACACCCCATGCAGAATATTCCGCAATGGTGCGCCTTATAATCTTAATATTTGCCCCGTATAAGAAATTATCTGATTGTTTTTTGGCAAAGGTTAAATAAAATGCCCAATCCTGGTCGCTGAATTCCGTAATTTTACTGTAGTCTAATCTATCGTTATTAATATTTATAATTCCATCCCCATTGGCATCATAAAGAGCATTCCTTGTATCCGGAATTCCATCAATTGCTAAACGCATTATACTCAAACCAAAACTCATATCATTATCGAATGGTATAGCTATACCCACATAATCATAATTTTCAAGATTACCAAACTGGGCATCATGCATAAGGGAAATTTCAGGATAGTTTATACGCGCAAGCCCTGCGGGGTTGTAATAGCCGGCAGTAACATCGTTGGCAATGGCTACATATGCCCCCCCCATACCAAGAGGCCTGCCTCCAACACCTATTGCCATAAATTCCCCTGCATATTTAGCAACAGTCGTCTGGGCATTTACCTGTGAAAATGTAATAATAAGTACTAAAATAACCGCTGATAGAGGATTTTTAGGCATGTAAAACTCGCTTATGCTTTTAATGTATAAAAACTTTTGAAAAAATTGGTAATTTGATTCTTAAAGTCAAGGCTAATTTTTAACAAAATCATTTAAACGATATGAGGGATTCGTCGTAATCTTCAACTTTCCTGTACCCCAGAAGGTTTAGAATTGTTGCGGCAATATTAGACAAACCCGGATTTTTTATATTTGCCATCTTATATTCTCCCTTGTATTGAGGATCGAATATTGCGAAAGGAACCGGATTTAGAGTATGTGATGTCTTAGGAACTTTTTTTCCTTTTTCCATAGTATACATTTCATCTGCATTTCCATGATCAGCTGTAATTAGCGCTATCCCATTTACTTCTTCAATTACTTTAAGCAGTTTGCCCACACATTCATCTGTGGTTTCAACGGCTATCACCGCAGCTTCAAAATTTCCGGTATGCCCCACCATATCGCCATTTGGATAATTTATCCTGCCAAATCTGTATTCACCGCTGCGAAGCAATTCCTCAGTGGAGGCAGTAATTTCATATGCCTTCATTTTAGGCGCCTGGTCGAATTGAATTTTATCGGAAGGAATCTCTATATATTTTTCAAGTGAAGCATCAATATATCCGGAACGGTTTCCATTCCAGAAATATGTAACGTGTCCGAATTTCTGAGTCTCTGAGACTGCGAATGTTTTAACATGCTCTGCACATAGATATTCGCTTAAACACCTGTCGATTTCTGGAGGAACAACCAGGTAGTTTTTCGGAATATGGGTATCACCGTCATATTCCATCATTCCTGCAAAAAGAACATCCGGGACTCTCTGCCTGTCAAATTTATTAAAATCCTTCTCTTCAAAAGCACGTGAAATTTCTATTGCGCGGTCGCCGCGGAAATTGAAAAGAACCACACTGTCACCATCCTGAATAGTACCAACAGGTTTTCCGTTCTTATCCACTATTACAAAAGGATCGAGATACTGGTCAATCATCTTTTCATCTTCCGAATAGAATTTATTTATTGCTTCCTCAGCGGAATGAAAAGGCTTTCCAATTCCTAAAACATGAGCTTCCCATCCCCGTTTTACAATATCCCAATCGGCTTCATAACGGTCCATTGTTACTTTCATTCTTCCGCCGCCTGACGCAATCTTATAATCAAAATTATTTTCAGTAGAGATTTTTGAAAGAAGTTCTTCAAGCGGTTTGATATAAATCAGGGCTGATCTGCCGGGTACATCCCTACCATCCAATAATACATGTACACGTACTTTTGCTATTTTCTCTTTTGCACATTCATTTATCAAAGCGTACAGGTGTTTAATGTGAGAATGTACATTCCCGTCCGATAATAAACCAATAAAATGTACCGTCCCTCCCTGTTTTCCCTTTTGTGCAATTTTATGCCAGGTATCAGATTGAAATATTCTCCCTGTTTCAATCGATGCATTTACTAACTTTGCCCCCTGAGCAAATACTCTTCCTGCCCCCATTGCATTATGCCCTACTTCGCTGTTCCCCATATCATCTTCTGAAGGCAGACCAACTGCAGGACCGTGTGCATTTAATTGTGTATATAAAGGAGATTTAAACAATTTATCAAGGACCGGTTTTTTAGCTTTATATACGGCATTACCATCATATTCCTTACCTATGCCCACGCCATCCATAATAATTAATAATAAAGGGCCTTTTCTTCCATGAAACTCATTTAACTTTTCAAGTTGTAAATCCATTAACTAAATCCTTGCAATTATACTTAAGAAATGTGATGCCAAATTAATCAAAATTTATTTAATAAAGAGGTCTATTATACATATTGTTTTAAAGCGTTAAAGGAATATAATTATTCTGGATAATTGCACTAATATTTATCCTTTCTTTTTATTAATTTTGAAAGAAAATGGTGGGTGGTTTATGAAAATCTATTTATTCTTGTTCATTTTAATGCTTTCCGGTCTGGTTAAAGCACAAACAGATTTGGAAAGCGACATTGATATGACTATTCAGAATGCTAAAAAAGGAATATATTGGGCTTTGAATAATATTCCAGAAAAAAAGAGCAAGCTGGATAATGATCTTATAGATGAAGATAAGCTCTTTGCATCGGTTAAACTCAGCAAAGAAATAAATGGAATTAAAGTAGAAGCTACTGGTTTTAATAACAGTTATGCTGTAACTATCAAATTATTCAGATCAAATGAGAGCCTCATCAAAGATGGTTTCATTAAAACAAAAGAGAAAGATGAGAATTCTGAAGAAGGAAAATAAGAGACCGACATGAAAAATTATCTGGTTATTGCAACAATTATTTTATTTGTAGGAAAAGCTCTTCCCCTTAGTACAGGCATCAATACAGGGAATATCGGTGTGGATATGAATCTTTATGGAAGGATTAAGCTATTTCAACCGGATACAGCCGGCTTATTAAATCTCTATGGCCTTTCGATTCTTGTCGGAACTTCACCTTCGACAGTTTATAACTATTGGCTTGATGCCGGAATTCAGGATTCCACTAGGACATTTTATGATTCAGCAGCCAGTTTGCCGGGATTATATGGTGCTTTTAACAATTCATTATCAAATCTTCCTCCGAATGTTCTTATCAAAACATATGTTACGGCATTGGATGGTAGCTCTAATGTCCTTATAAAATATGTAATAATTAACAAGGAGAGTTCTATTATTAATGCTTTGCCAGGACTTGAAATTATATCCCAGATTGACGGATATGAAGGATTTGATACTGTAAAATATATTGACTCCTTAAAGGTTATCGACATATATAAACAAAACCACCTGGGATTCAAGCTTTTTTCAGGAAATCTTAAATCAATAACTTCATTTGAATATTTTGACGGATATGAAAATGATTCCAGTTATTATCAATGGATGACTCATGATACACTTGATGCACAATATAATTCCGGACCCGATGGTCCCGTTACTATTACTTCTCAGGATTTCCAAAATATAAATCCGGGAGATTCAATTACTGTTTATTATGGAATGGCTCTGGGATCAAGCTTTTCCGAAGTTAATATAGGGTTGGACTCCGCATTAGCCAGATATAATAACTACTTGACGACAGTGCTTAAAGGAAATGAAAGTTTTTCTCCACTCAGTTATAAGTTGAATCAGAATTATCCTAACCCATTTAATCCTTCAACAATCATCTCTTTCAGTATTCCTGTGCAGGAAAAAGTGAGTCTTAAAGTTTATAATATTTTAGGGATGGAGATTTCCACACTATTAAATGGAGTTCAAACGGTAGGTAATCATTCTATCCGCTTTGATGCTAAGAACCTTCCAAGCGGCATTTACTTCTATGAATTAAGGACCGGCAATTTCCGGGATGTTAGAAAAATGATCCTTCTGAAATAATTAGTTATCAATCATAATCTGAAATAGTTCATCTTTGCCGATTAAATCTTTCAGAGAAATTTTGGAAAGAACGCCGTCAAGCAGATTCTGGATAGTGGTCCAAAGAGAACGGATTGAACAATCGATTGAGTTATTACAAATTCCTTCCACGCCTGCATGAGTTGAGCAAAAGGTGTCTTCATATAATTTCCCTCCCAGTGCAGTCAGGACATCCCCAATAATAATCTCTTCCGGAATCCTGCCTAATTTATATCCACCGGTCTGACCTCTGGCACTTTCTATGAATCCGCCGAGGCGCAGAATACGCAGGATCTTCCCCACGTTTGATGGGGTCAGACCTTCAAGTTGACTTATCTCAGGAATTGTTAAACCATTTGAGGTAGTGGCTTTTGCTATCCTCAAAAGACATCTTATTCCATATTCTTCCTGTGCACTGAATTTCATTTTATTTTTTCTTACTTAGGTTACAATCTCTGCCCGCTGCTGTCTGCACGGGTTGTTTTATATAATCAGATATTAAATAAAGGTATTTTAGAACCGCGTTGTTTGGCATACATTACTTTGGCAAAATCCTCCTGTGAAATAGAGGGGCCCTGGTTGGAGCAGGTGTCATTAAATACTTCTTTGAGAACATTGGAAATATACTCAGCATTATTCCCCTCAATATCATACCTCTGCATAAAATAAATTAATTCACCATTCTTAAATAATGCTACGCAAGGAGATGAAGGAGTAAAACCGGGAATATACTGGCGCAGACGATCGACTGCTTCCCTTTCCTGGCCTGCAAAAACTGTAAATAATTTATCAGGTATTATACTGTTCTGGAGAGCAAGGGAAATACCAGGACGAGCACTTCCTGCTGCACATCCGCAAACAGAATTGAGTATAACCAAAACAGTCTTATTATCATTTACTTTGACGGCCTTATCAACTTCCTGCAGCGTAAGGAGTTCCTTAAATCCTATAGCAATCAGTTCATCTCTCATCGGCTGAACAGCGTCCTGATCATACATGGGTGGACGCGATTGAATATTAAACATTTTTTCTCCTTTATATTTTTTACTATAACATTCCTAATTCAAGCTTTGCTACTTCTGACATCATATCCTTATCCCACGTGGGTGTCCAAACAATATCGACTTTTGCACTATTTACTCCAGGAACTCCCTTTATTTTATATTCAACTTCAGGAGGCAGGGATCCTGCAACCGGACACGCTGGAGAAGTAAGAGTCATTTTTATTACGACATTGGCATCATCATCAATCCTGATTTCATANNATTAATCCGAGTTCGAAAACATCAACCGGAATTTCCGGATCATAACATGTCTTTAATGCTGCTATTATTTGTCCCTCAAGAGCCTGTTTATCTATTTTCATAACGGTATTATTCATTGATTATTCCGTTGAAATTACCTTTTCTTCTTTATTCAATGCAGAATGCATTGTATGCCAGGCAAGACTGGCACATTTAACACGTGCAGGAAATTCTTTCACTCCTGCAAAAACAGCAAGTTTACCCAGTTCATCTAGTGAAGGATTGTCTCCGAGTTTACCGGTAATAAGATCATGGAATTTAACAAACAGTTCTTCCGCTTCTTTCCTGCTCTTACCTTTTAGCATATGAGTCATTAATGATGCAGAAGCTTTTGATATCGCACAACCGGAGCCCTGGAAGGAAATATCTTTTATAATATCATCCTCAACAACAAGGAATATATCGATCCTGTCACCGCAGAGAGGATTATACCCCTCAGCTTCAAAGTTCGCATTCTCCAGTTTTTTAAAGTTCCTGGGACTTTTATTGTGATCTAAAATTACCTGCTGATAAAGTTCTCTTAATTCAGAGTCCATTTATTTGAAAACCTCAATTATTTTTTTAATTCCTGCTGCAAGGATATCCACTTCATATTTTGTATTATAAAGTCCAAAGGATGCTCTCGAAGTAGCCGGAACACCAAACCTGTCCATTAAGGGTTGGGTACAATGATGCCCGGTCCTGATTGCAATTCCTTCAAAGTCGAGAAATGTACCTACATCATGCGGATGAATATTGTCAAGAACAAAAGAAATTAAGCTGCACTTATTATCAGATTGTCCAATTATTCTTAATCCATTTATTTTTAATAATTCTTCAGTAGCATATTCAAGAAGTTTATGTTCATAAGCTGCTATGTTATTAATACCAATTGTGTTTACATAATCTATGGCTGCTCCAAGCCCAATTGTACCTGCAATATTCGATGTACCAGCTTCAAATTTATATGGTAAAGAATTAAAGGTTGTTTCTTCAAAAGTAACTTTAGAGATCATGTCTCCACCGCCCTGGTAAGGGGGCATTGATTCAAGATAATGACTTTTTCCGTAAAGAACGCCAATCCCCGTTGGTCCATAAAGTTTATGCCCTGAAAATGCAAGGAAATCGCAATCAAGCTTCTGAACATCGACGGGTAAATGATTTACTGCCTGTGCGGCATCAAGAAGAACTGGTATATTTTGCTTGTGTGCTAAGGAAATAATGGTTTCAACATCATTTATGGTTCCTAAAGAATTAGAAACATAAACCACTGAAACAATTTTTGTCTTAGGGGAAAGGAGTTTCCTATACTCATCCAGAATCAAGTCACCTTTATCTATAATCGGAATGATTTTGATCTTAGCTTTTTTCTCCGCTGCTATTAACTGCCAGGGCACAATGTTAGAGTGATGCTCCATCGTAGAAATAATGATTTCGTCCCCTTCCTTAAGGATTGACCTTCCTAAAGTTTGAGCAACAAGGTTGATGGATTCAGTTGTGCCTCTTGTGAAAATTATTTCTTTTTCACTTGATGCATTTATAAACTTCTGAACCCTTATACGTGCATCTTCATATGCTTTGGTTGCCGCTTCACTTAAAGAATGAACACCCCTATGAATATTAGAATTAAGATGAGTATAATAATTCACATCACTAGCAATAACACTCTTTGGTTTTTGAGTTGTGGCCGCATTATCAAGGTAACAAAGAGGTTTCCCATGAATCATTGATTCAAGGATTGGAAAATCTTTCCTAATCTTATCCACATCGTATATCGTTTTATTTATTATTCCAGATTTCATATTAATTGTTAAACTTTTCGGTTAATATATTTTCGATATGGTCTTTTATTTTGTCTATTTTAATCCTACGTACTACATCACTTGCAAAAGCATGGATAAGAATATCACGACTTTTTTCTTCACCAATCCCTCTTGATTTTAGATAGAACAGCGCTTCATTATCAAGCTGACCTACCGTAGCACCATGTGAACATTTAACGTCATCAGCAAATATTTCTAGCTGAGGCTTAGTATTCACAAGGGCTTCGTTAGATAAAATAATGTTATTATTTTCCTGGAACGCGTTTGTTTTCTGAGCATCCTTCCTGACAATGATCTTTCCGTTAAATACTCCCCTGGATTTTCCATCCAGTATGCCCCTATATAGCTCATGGCTGTTACAATGAGGTGATGCATGATCTATTAAAGTATGGGCATCGAACAACTGTTGATCATCTATTAAAAATAGTCCGTTCAATTCAGATTCACCACCTGTTCCATTAAATCGTGTATTAAAATCATTACGGGTTATCTCACCCCCAAGCGAAATCATATTGGAAGTAAAACAACTGTTTCTTTCCTGAACTGTCTCCATACGGGCAATATGAAAAGAAGATTTACTTTCTTCCTGTATTTTAGTATGATGAACAACTGCATTTTCTCCAACAGATATCTCAGTTACAGCATTAGTAAAATAAATTGAATTATCAAGTCCCGCATAGTGTTCGATAATTAAAACCTGAGAGTTTTTTTCAGCTATAATAAGATTCCTCGGGTGAGATAATATCTTATCATCTTTTGATGATGACAGAAAGAGAATATGAATAGGTTCCTCAATTATTATACCTTCGGGAACATGAATAAAAGCACCATCAATTATATATGCAGTGCTTAATGCAGTAAAAATTTGTGTCGAGGAATCGGCATATTTATTAAAATGTTTTTGTATTTGAGGATTATTCTCCTTGATAGCAGTTGAAATACTTTTAATAGTTAACTTATCTTTAATGGATTCTATTTCTGATAATTCTTCCGAAAAAAATCCATTTACGAAAACCATCAATGAGCATTTCATCCCGTTAAAACGGAACCTGTCAACTTCTTCCTTTTCAATAAAAGGGGCATTAAGAGCCGGATTAAATTTATATTTTAGTAATGGAGAAATATTTGTGAATCTCCATTCCTCATCTTTATTAGTAGGGAAACTTAGCTGTGAAAAATCATTAATCGCTTTCTTTCTTAACTGGTGAACCGGGGATTTGGTCCCACCGTTAAGGTTTCTTTCAAACTCATCAAAAAGAGAAATGTACCATTTATTTATTTCATTTGTCTGAATCATACCAAAACACCAGAATCATCTTTAATGAAATCATATCCTTTTTCTTCCAATTCAAGAGCTAGCTCCTTGCCACCGGATTTTACAATCCTCCCTTTATATAATACATGAACAAAATCGGGAACAATGTAATTAAGTAATCGTTGGTAATGTGTAACCAGGATGGTGGCATTATCAGGAGATTTCAACATATTTACTCCATTTGCAACTATTCTCAGGGCATCAATATCAAGCCCCGAATCAGTTTCATCCAATATTGCTAATTTAGGTTCAAGAACAGCCATCTGGAAAATTTCGTTCCTCTTCTTTTCACCCCCTGAGTAACCTTCGTTTACAGCTCTGCTCAATAATGCCTGTTCCAATTCAACCAATTTCATTTTGGATTTAATCATCTGCAGAAATTCCATGGCATCGTATTCCTCCTCGCCTCTGTATTTTCTGATTTCATTTACAGCAGTCTTAAGCATATTGGTATTGCTGACTCCCGGAATCTCAACCGGGTATTGAAATGCAAGGAATATGCCTTCACGCGCCCTATCTTCAGGAGCAAGTGTAAGTAAGTTTTTCCCTTTGAAAAAAACTTCTCCCTTTGTTACAATATACTCTTCCCTGCCCGCAAGAACCTGGGCAAGTGTGCTTTTCCCAGATCCATTAGGCCCCATAATTGCATGGATTTCACCTTCATTAACCGAAAGGTTGATTCCCTTTAATATTTCTTTTCCTTCAATACTTGCATGAAGGTCTTTAATTTCTAATAACATATGATTATAAAATCCTTTAATGATTTATAAATTAACCGACACTGCCTTCAAGACTGATGCTTAAAAGCTTCTGAGCTTCAACGGCAAATTCCATTGGCAGTTCCTTAAACACTTCTTTACAATAACCGTTAACAATAAGATTTATTGCATCTTCCGTTTTTATTCCTCTCTGATTAAGATAGAATATCTGATCCTCGCCTATCTTAGAAGTCGTTGCTTCATGTTCAACTTTTGCGGAAGGATTATTTATTTCAAGATATGGAAAAGTATGTGCTCCGCATTTATCGCCTATTAAAAGAGAATCACACTGGGAATAATTTCTTGCATTCTCGGCTTTTTTAGAAATCTTAACCTGACCGCGGTAGCTGTTATTGCTTTTGCCGGCTGATATACCTTTTGAAATTATTGTACTTCGTGTATTTTTTCCCAAATGAATCATCTTGGTACCAGTATCTGCCTGCTGCATATTGTTAGTAACAGCAACCGAATAAAACTCACCTGTTGAATTATCTCCCTGCAAAATACAACTGGGATATTTCCAGGTAATTGCGGAACCTGTTTCAACCTGTGTCCATGATATTTTGGAATGAACTCCCCTGCAATGACCACGCTTGGTTACAAAGTTAAAAATGCCCCCACGTCCTTCCTTATCTCCGGCATACCAATTCTGTACAGTTGAATATTTTATTTGTGCATTATCCAATGTAATCAATTCAACAACTGCAGCGTGAAGCTGATTTTCATCTCTCATGGGAGCTGTACAACCTTCAAGGTAGCTGACATAGGCTCCTTCATCTGCAATAAGTAAAGTTCTTTCAAACTGACCTGTGCTTGCGGCATTTATTCTAAAATAAGTTGACAGTTCCATCGGGCAACGTACCCCCTTGGGTATATATGCAAAGGAACCATCGCTGAATACAGCAGAATTCAGAGCTGCAAAAAAATTGTCGGTAGAAGGAACTACTGTTCCAAGGTATTGCTTTACCAAATCAGGATGGTTCTTTACTGCTTCGGAAAAAGAACAGAAAATAATTCCGAGTTCGGCTAATGTTTCCTTGAAAGTTGTGGCAACTGAGACTGAATCGAACACAGCATCAACAGCAACATTGCTTAACCTTTTTTGTTCATCCAATGAAATGCCTAACCTCTTAAAAGTATCAAGCATTTCAGGATCAACTTCATCAAGGCTGTTCAGCTTTGGCTTCTTTTTAGGAGCGGAATAATATATTATATCTTGATAATCAATTTTATTATAATGGACATTCGACCAATGCGGTTCTTCCATCGTCAGCCAATGACGGTAAGCCTTTAGCCTCCACTCCATTAACCATTCAGGTTCATCTTTTATTTTTGATAATTTTCTGACAACTTCTTCATTTAAGCCCTTTGTAAAAGCTTCGGCTTCAATGTCAGAAACAAAACCGTATTTATATTCCCGGTTTGCTAATTCTTCAATCGTTGTAACTTCTGTATTGCTCATTATTTCTCCAAAATCAATGCTTTTTAATGTTTTACATTAAAAGATTACTAAAGTTATATAATCTATACAAAAAAGTCAAGATTCATATTCATATATCTTAATTCCTTATCTTATTTGAATTAAATACGATTTCAAAACGATTTCAAAACGATTTCAAAACGATTTCAAAACGATTTCAAAACGGTTTCAAAACAATTTCAAAACGGTTTCACCCCATGTGCTAACTTATTGTAGGTTATATTAATAAAGTTTCGAATATAGATATAAATTTAGCTGTCTGTATATATATAGTTATAGGAGTTTATAATAAATTGTTTTTATCTATTTATTAAGTTAATTTAGAATTTATTTTTAATTATTCTGGATTATAATTGGAAGAAAACCCTAAAAAAGACATCATAATTGCGCAAGGTGATGCTGTAAATGAACAAAAACCGGGCAGCCCAGAAAGATCCGAGAGTAAAAATTATTACCGCAGAAATTTATACAACAAAAGAAAAAGATATTTCCATAAAACTCCACAGTCCGGTTCGGAGGAAAGACTTTCTTTTAATAAATTATCCGTCGTAATACCCCTCCTTAATGAAGAAGAATCATTAAATCCACTGGCAAATGAGATTAGAAAAGCTGTAAAACCATTAAACATAAATTATGAAGTGATTTTTGTTGATGATGGCAGTACTGACGGCTCATTGAAAGTAATTAAAGATATATGTAAACAGGACAGACGATTCAGGTACATAAGCTTTAGAAAAAATTATGGCAAATCTGCCGCCTTACATGTTGGTTTTAAACAAGTGACCGGAGATGTTGTTGTTACCATGGATGCAGACCTCCAGGACGATCCAAATGAAATTGGAAATCTTTTAAAGAAACTTCAGGAGGGGAATGATCTTGTTTCCGGATGGAAAAAGAAAAGATTCGATCCTTTTATAAAAAGATATTCTTCCCGCTTCTTTAATTATATTACCAGGGTTATGAGCGGAATAAAAATCCATGATTTTAACTGCGGTCTGAAAGCATACCGGGTTGAAGTAACTCAAAGTATAAAAGTTTATGGGGAATTGCACAGATACATGCCTGTCCTTGCCGATTGGAATGGATTCACTGTTGCCGAAATACCAGTTACTCACCATGCAAGAAGATATGGTAAAACAAAATTTGGCATAAGCCGGTTCTTTAAAGGATTTATAGACTTAGTAACAGTCCTTTTTTCAACAAGGTACATCAAGCGCCCAATGCATTTTTTTGGATTCTTCGGAGCTCTCGCCTTTTTAATAGGTCTCGTCGTAAATGGTTACCTAGCATATGAATGGGAATTTAAACATCAGGCATTAAGCAATCGCCCTATGCTTTTCCTGGGTATGCTATTGATTATTGTAGGAGTACAGTTTTTCTCCTTCGGATTATTAGGCGAAATGGTGGTACATAATACGATGGATGAAAAGGAATATATTATTAAGGATAAAGGATAAAGAATCCTTTTAATAATGCATTACGATCCGATTAAAGATATTTTTGCGTCTATCCTCAGGAAGTTCCCCTTTCTCAGAGTTTTCTTTTATAAACTGCTCGATTTAATGTTTTTAAGGTCCTGGTATGTAAGAAGAGAGCTCCTCAGAATAAGAAATGTATTCGGTAAAAAAGAGATATCAATTTATGATGCCGGTTCGGGCTACGGGCAGTATACTTATTTCATTACGAAGCATATGATGCCTTGCACGGTTTATTCTGTTGATATAAAAGAAAAATGGATTAACGATAGCAGTAAATTCTTTAACCAGCAAAAGATATCAAATGTTAGTTTCGCAGTTGAGGATTTATGTGAAATTAAACATCAAAATAAGTTTGATCTGATCGTATGTGTGGACGTAATGGAACATATTGAAGAAGATAAAAAGGTATTTCATAATTTTTATAATGCTTTAAAGAAAGGGGGATATATGCTGATTAACAGTCCCTCCATCTACGGCGGTAGTGATGTACACGATGAAAAAGAAGAAAGCTTTATAAGTGAACATGCAAGAGACGGGTATTCGAATGAAGACCTTGAATTGAAGCTTGTTCCCATAGGATTTTCCACCTACCGATCAAGATACACATACGGCTTCTGGGGTGACAAAGCATGGCGCCTTGGAATAAAATATCCAATGGTTATGTTGAATATTACAAAAGTTTTTTTCATCATATTACCTTTTTATTATTTAGTAACTTTTCCATTCACCCTGGTTATGATGAACTTGGATTTTCTAACTAAAAACAGGGTGGGTTCGGGAATTAATTTTATTGCAAAGAAATAAGTTGTTTGGAGAATAAATGGCAAAGTATACCAAAACCAGGACAGAAAAGAAAGAAACTGAAACAGGTTTAACCAAGTTTAGCCTAGATAATATAATACCACCGAAATTTCATCTGCTATCTTCTATCCTGATTATTCTTCTTTTATTCCTTGTATTCCTCTCCCCAATGTTTTTTGGGGGCAAGACTTTCCAATCGGGCGATATCCTTGCCAGCAGAAGCATGGTACCTTATATAGACAATCACAAAGATGGTTTTACCTTGTGGAATCCTCTTATATTTTGTGGAATGCCTGCATATGCTCTTGGAACAGGTTATTTGTGGTTTAATTTAATTTACGTTGTGTTCGGAGGGATTCTTTCTATCTTAGGCTCATTATTCTCAGTTGAATACGCAATATGGGCAATATATCTTATGGTTTTGGGTATATCGTCTTTCATGCTAATGAAGCAACTTACAAGAAATACACTTGTAAGTCTGCTGACCGGTATTGCCTCATCATTCAGTACGGGCATTATAGTTTTTTTATATATTGGCCATATAACAAAACTTACTTCCCTTGCTTTTTATCCCCTGATTTTTTTAATGCTCCTTAGATTCCAGAAAAAAATACGGCTACTTGATTTCCTCATCCTGGTTGTCGCATTACAACTATTCATACAGGGTTTCCATGCCCAGATTATTTTCTATACAATTTTTGCGGTCTCGATATATTATATATTTTATTTCTTCCATTTCCTTATAAAAAAAGAAAAAGAAGAGTTGACGGGGTTATTAAAATCACTAGTTGTTACTTTTGGTGCAGCGGTAATAGCGTTAATAATTCAATCCGATAGTTTGACCCAGGTTTATGAATATACTCAATATTCAACACGCGGACCAAAGGGTATTATCGAATCTTCCACCGGTAAGGAAGAACAGTCGAATTCCGATTATTATGAATATCATACAAACTGGTCATTCTCCCCACAGGAAGTAATGACATTTATTGTCCCATCATACTTCGGATTCGGAAATTCAACATATAAAGGTCCTCTCACAAATAATCAGGAAGTTGATGTAAATACATATTTTGGACAAATGCCTTTTGTTGATGTCGCAATGTACATGGGTGTGCTGGTATTCTTCCTGGGACTTTTTGCTGTCTTTACACTCTGGAAGGATCCCTTTGTACAATTCCTTGGAATACTAACTGGTATAGCACTACTAATTTCTTTTGGGAAGAATTTCCCGGTTTTATTTGACCTTCTCTTTTACCATCTCCCTTCTTTTGATAAATTCAGAGTTCCCTCAATGATTTTGGTAATTGTACAGATGAATTTTCCAATTCTCGCTGGTTTGGGAGTAATGAAAATAATTCAGGCAAAAGATGAAAAGAAAGCAAAGTTAACAAAAGTAATAAAATGGTTAGCATTCGCATTTACAGGCATTTTTGTTCTATCATTATTATTTAATGATGCTTTAATAGGGTGGTTCACTGAAAGAGTGACTTCTTATGCCTCCATAATCCAGAAATCAAAGCCACAATTAGCACAGCAGTATACAGCCCTGGCTGATTATGCAGCAGGAATGTTCACCATGGATTTAATAATTGCCTTTGTAATTCTGGCAGCAGCCTGCTGGGGAGCGCTCCTATATCTAAACTCTAAGCTCAGCCGTGATTTTTATGTTTTTACTTTAATTATATTAATTACGTTTGATCTGTGGCGCATTGATGCAAGAGGAGCAAAATATATAGATAATCCGGAAGTAAATAACCTGTTTGATATGCCGAACTATGTAAATGTTATACGTAAGCAGAACGATAAGGAACCCTTCAGGATATTAAATTTAAAGCAGGATGGATCATTAGGCTCATTTAACAATAATTCGAATTATAACGCATACTTTCTTATGGAAGATTTCTATGGATATTCAGGAGTTAAACCACGTTCATATCAGGATTTGATCGATGTGGTTGGTCCTGTAAACGAAACTGCATGGAGAATGCTTAATGTTAAATATATTATAACAAATTCGCCCGCCCAACTTCCGGGATTTGAACCGATTTATCAAAGCGAGAAAGAATATATTTACAAGAATAACCTTGCCTTACAACGAGCTTATTTTGTAAATAAAGTTGAAAACAAAAAGGATTTTGATGTATTGACCGCGATGAAATCCAACAGTTTTGACCCGAAAAACATAGCTTACCTGGATAGAGAAAAAGTAAACGTGGACATACCAGATTCTACTACCTTTGTGCGGTTTACGGATTATAAGGATGAATTGATAACCTTAGATGTTAACGCATCTGGCAATAATTTTCTTTTCCTCGGAGATACATATATGACTAAGGGAATTCACATTGCGGGAATATTCAAATCTGAATTGTGGAAAGCCTTCGTAGATGGCAATAAGACGGAAATATACAAAACAAATCATGGATTCATGGGCATAGTCATTCCCACGGGCTCCCACAAAGTTGAGTTTATATATGCCCCTACAAGTTTTATGGTATCCAAATATTTAGTGCTGAGCCTTTCCGGAATTATATTGCTTTTGCTTACGTTTTCTGTTGTCAAAACCTATTCTAAAAAGAGAATTAATACCTGATATTGTAAATGCTTTTATAAAATATAGGAAAGATTTATTCAATTAATAGTTATTCCTTAATTCCTCTAATGAATTGATTTTATATAGGCCAAGGCTTTTAACATTATTTTTCTTAACAATATCATACAGATTATATTCTTTTATGGCCTTCCAATCTGAAGGTCTACTGTTGATGAATTTAGGAATATATTCATTATATGATACATGTAATGATTGAACTTCCTTATAATCAATTAATAGGTATACTGGTTTACCCTTCTGAGATGGCAAAACAGAAACTTTTTCAATGTTTGCCCAGTCAATAAACATTAATTGATTCGAATTATTGAAATTGTAATATTTATTAGCAAGAATACTTCGATCATTCATTATTACAATGGAGTTATACGGTAATTTCCCGATATAATTATCGTAAGTCTCTTTTGTGATATCAGTATTTGTTCGGAGGTTATTAGCGGAATACACAAAGATGAATATTACAGGAAAAAATAATATGAGGATTTTTAGTCTGGTATTATTAACTAATATAGCCAAAAGTGATGTTGTAAAAATAACCAATGTGCAAATCAAAGTTGTTTTGGACAAATGATAAACCTGAATACAGACCATTGCGCTGACCGCTGAAGTAATCAGCATTATGTAAATCCATTTATTTCTTTTATTACTTAT
This sequence comes from Ignavibacteriales bacterium, assembly GCA_003141435.1. Classification (GTDB taxonomy): domain Bacteria; phylum Bacteroidota; class Ignavibacteria; order Ignavibacteriales; family Ignavibacteriaceae; genus Fen-1301. Next base: position 61,411 of record PLLW01000046.1, on the reverse strand, counting down.
TATTTCTTGCATAGAATAGCCTGCAAGCAGACACATCGGGGGTAACAAACAAAAAAACATTCTGGGAATCAGTGGTATTGGGTTATAGGATTTTAATGAAGTTGAGCCATACTGATAAATAACTAATAAGAACAAGAAGTTATAAATCCAAAACCTAAGTGATTTTTCTTTTATCATGTTTCTTATAGAAAATAATAACGGCGCAATTAAGACTGTTAATAGAACTAATGAAGAATCTCCAAGAAGAAGATAATAGAGGCCGAATATTACACGTTTTAATAATGAACTGCCGGAGGCATATTGATAACTCCAAACAGAAAGATTATGTTCAGATTCAATGGCAGATAGCTTGTAAAAAAAATAGCCCGTCTGCATCTTATAGAATAAGCCAAGAAGCAATATTAGTGCTGCAAATGTCAAGAACGCTGTATTCCAAAACTTGTAATTTAATCTATAGCTCCGGATACAAATGAAAAGGAAGAATGGCAAATAAAACATTATATTCTCTTTGGCCAAAATTGAGAGGAATAGAAAGGCAGAAAATAAAAATCCATGAAATCTTTTTTTGTTTGTTTTTGTATCTTCCTCTGAGGAGTATAGAAAATACAATGCAACCAAAATGAAAGTCGAACAGATTAAATCTGGCAACAATTCAACCGTTAAAAACAATGTCAATGGGTTGAGCCCAAATAGCAATGCAGCTAGGATACCCATACCATTCTTGATTTTATTCCCTAAATAATAGATGATTATTGTGTGAAAAATTGCAAACATTAACAGATGTACCGTAGAGGAATAAATATTGACTCCAAATAAGCGGTATAGCAAACTCACCGGAAGAAATACCAGAAATCTTTGAGTGAAAACACTTGGAGTAAATTTATAGCTTCCTTCTATCATCGAAAGCGCACTATTTATATAAGCTATATCATCACTATTTATAATGTGTGGTTTGATGTAAAAATAGGCTGTTATTTGAAGAGCAATAATTCCAATTAGATATACTATATTCCGATTATTATTCTTAGCTAAAAAAATCTGAAGGTGGATCATTGTTTCCCCGGATATTTATTTAAAAATATAATATAATGATAATTATAAATTATATATTTAAAAAGGAAGAACGTCAAGAGAATAATAATTTGAGTTCCCCCCAAGACAAGACGTATGATAAGAACCAGTTAAATTTCTGAACAGGTATAGCAGCGAAAAATCTTGAAATCTTTTGCTTCTTTCATAAATAACATAAATGTCTTATTTTTAATTATAGATTTAATATTATCACATGAAAAAAATAATCTCGGTTGTCGGTGCACGTCCCAATTTTATGAAGGTAGCCGCTGTACAAAAGGCATTTTCTGTTTATCCGCAAATCAATCATCTTATCTGCCATACAGGCCAACATTATGATAAGAAAATGTCCGATATTTTCTTTATTGACCTTGAGCTGCCTAAACCGTATTCCTACCTTGGAATCGGTTCCGGTTCACATGCAGAACAGACTGCAGGAATTATGATTAAATTCGAAAAAATACTTGAAAAGGAAAAACCGGACCTAGTAATTGTTGTCGGTGATGTTAACTCTACCATCGCATGCAGCTTGGTCGCAGCTAAAATGGGAATTAAAATAGCTCATGTGGAAGCGGGACTAAGAAGTTTTGACAATACTATGCCTGAGGAAATTAACAGAATTCTTACTGACCGCATTTCAGATTTCCTTTTCGTCTCAGAAGAAGCTGGACTCAGAAACTTAAAGAATGAAGGGGCGGATGATTCCAAAGTTTACTTCGTCGGGAATACTATGATAGACAGTCTAATTAATTATCTTCCCAAAACTTTGACTTCTGCTATTTTTGAGAAATTGAACCTGCACGAAAATTTTATTTTAATTACACTTCATCGCCCAGCTAATGTTGATTCCGAAAATTTTATAGACCACTTATACAGTTCCTTATTAAAATTAGCTGGGCTTCGGAAAATAGTCTTCCCCATCCATCCCCGGACAAAGAAAAACTTAGAGTTTTATGGTAAAAAAAATAAATTCTCAGATAATATTATTTTTACAGAGCCCCTCGGCTATATCGATTTCCTAGCTCTTACAAATAAAGCAGAACTGATAATTACAGACAGCGGGGGCATACAGGAGGAATCTACATTCCTTGGAGTCCAGTGTATTACTGTCCGCAATAATACAGAAAGGCCAAGTACGGTGGTTGTGGGAACTAATCAGTTGATCGGAACAGACTGGGGAAAAGTTGAATCTGCAGCTATTGATGTGCTGAACGGAAAGAAGAAACTGGGTAGGATTCCTGAACTGTGGGACGGTCATGCAGCTAATAGAATAGCGGAAATATTAGTGAATAAATGCTGTTAGTTTTTTCAAGCAGTTTAAAACTCCTTCCGTAAAAATAAATCAAATTTAGTATAAAACCGACGGATTCTTTTATTTTTAACCAATTTCACCTTTTGTAAGATGAGTTAATAATTTGAGATGTTTATAGTTTTGGTTATTTTTATTTACACCGATTCTGACAAAATAAACTATGAAAATTCTATTTGTTTTCAATGGATTACCTCATTATTACAATCCGGTCCTCAATAGGCTGAATAAACTTCCAAATTCTAATGTAACAATAGTTATTCCATCATCCGAAGGATTGGCAATAGGTGCAGGGGTTTATCAATCTGATTCGGGAGTAGAATTTAAGGTTCATCCCCTTAAAGAATATAAGACTTTTTATGGGAAATCTTTTTTTAAGAATTTTTCAAAATACCTGTCAACAGAAAAACCTGATATTATTGTAACCGTTTGGCCTTATATTTTTGGTTTTGTATTAATTCCTGGGTTATTGCAAAAAATCAGACGACTTGGAATTAAACTCATTTTAAAAGACATTCCCTTCTTAACTCCAAAATATAATGAGGTGTATAAATTTTATATGGGTGGAGGAATCTACAATGAGAAAGGAGAGAGAAAATCAGGCGGGCGAAATCCGTTCCGACTGCTTAATTATTTTTTCCTGGCACAAATAAGGAAATATTACCTAAATATGGTTGATGCTCATGTTGATTATATAGAAGATGCTTTTGATATATTCGGCAGTTATGGTGTTAAAAAAGAGAAGATATTTATTATAAACAACTCCCCCGATACGGATAAATTATTAAATATTAAAAATGAACTCGAAAACGAGAAACCAATGCTTCCCCCGAACAACTATCGCTTGATACATGTCGGCAGACTGGTAAAATGGAAACGTGTTGATATGCTGATTCTTTCTGTTTCAAAAATAGTGTCAAAATTTGAAAAGATAGAATTAATTGTAGTCGGTGATGGCCCCGAATTAAATAATTTAAAAGTTCTAGCTAAGAAACTTAACCTGGGGAATAGGGTGGTTTTTACAGGTGGAGTTTATGACCCCAAACTTCTAGGAAAATATATTACAGAATCGGCTATATATGTGATTGCAGGAATGGGAGGACTTTCCATTAATGAAGCAATGTGTTTCGGCAAGCCGGTTATCTGTTCAGTCTGTGACGGTACGGAAAAAAAATTAGTGAGAGAAGATTATAACGGAAAATTTTTTGTAAACGGGGATGGTGAAGACCTTACTAGAAAAATAGAGTATTTACTCTCAAATCTCCAGTTAATAAAAGATATGGGAAATAATTCCCTTAGAATAATACAAGAAGAAATAAACCTTAATACTGTGGTAAGGGGATACACAAAAGCATTTGAGTATGTGATGAGAAAATGAATGGATTTCCAGCAGAATAAAAAATCAGGTTGCTCGTAAAATCTGATAAATTAAGAAAGGTTTAAAGAATTGAGAGTTTTTTAAAGCTTCTTTTTTTAACATCTCAAGGTAATCTTTATTGTTGACCAATCTCAAAAGAATTTCTTTTAACTGATCCATATCACTATAATATAAAACGGAGCTTCTAAGTTCATCAACTATTTCATATCCTTCAGCTATAATGCCTGGTTTTGCAGCACGTATGAGTGTAAAAGTCACGCCTGTTTCTTTGGTCTTGCCATAGAAACTGAACTTCCCTTGCTGTATTTTTAAGTTTCCGAGAATTATATCTGCTTTGGATAAATTTTCATTGAATATACTGGCTGGAATAAAAGAATACTCATAAAGATATATTTTGAACCCCTTTAAAATTAATGCTTTTGCTCTTTGGATAATTATGTCCTCTTCCTTTTTATAGGAGTGCCCCAAAAGATCTAATTCGATCCTTGTTCTGAAAAATTCTGAATTTTTATCAAGGAAATCCAAAACACCCAGATAATCTCTTCGATTATTTGTTAATATCCCCGGTATGCAGATTCGAAGCCTTGTGTTTAATTGAGATAGATCAGGAAGGTTTTTGTCATAAAATGAAAAAGGGATAACCTCTATTAGATCATTTTCTACATATGCAGATAATTCCTTTTTCAGAATAGTGCTCAGAACAACAAATTTCCCGCCGTTCTGTTTTACTTTCTCAATTATTCTTTCCCTCTTCCTAGGGTATAAAAAGTTGACTTTGAAATCATAAACCAATTTCTTCGAAAGAGATAAGCCATATACAAACGAGGAAACACTCTTAAGAAAAGATAAATTAAACCATTCATCTATATTATGGATGAAAAGTTTTATTGGAGCGTTAAAAATGAATTTGTAAAATTCATCATAATAATATTCCAGCGTTGTTATGTAAATAACATCCAATTTAAACTTGTTTATTCTGGAAAAATATTCAGACAGAACTTCTTCTTTTTTCCTTAAAACTATCTCAATGTTTGAAGAAGATTTAACCAATTCCACAATTTGGCTTTCAATTTCGCTGTTAATGAAAATTTTAACTGAATTATCAGGATCTGAAGAGTATATTTTAGCAACAGACTCTACTAACGTAGTATGCCCATAGGGCATTACTTCAATTATTCCAATATTCATTTTGCGAATATATTATTTAAATAAATTGTGTCCCATTCTTTTAATCTATCCCCATCCTTAAGAGATGGGAAGATATCATAAATAGAAAAATTGTTTTTTCTGAGGTATTCATCAATTTCATAGTATTTGGGAGCTCCCTTGTAATAATCATGGTTATTCATTTCAAGAACGATAACCTTAGTGTTTCTTAATATCCTAACTGCACCTTTTAACACTTCAAGCTCAAACCCCTGGACATCAATTTTCATTATTGCCGTATTCCTGAGCGGAACGGCATTATCTATAGTTGTTAATTCAATATTCTCTTTCCCTTCATTTTTAAGTGAATCAGCAAAAACAGCACTCCCTTTATCTGCATTAAGTTCGAATATTGAGGAGGAAGTTATACTTCTTGCTTTATTAATAGTAATTTTGCCTTCACTACTCCCTGCAGCCTTTGAAATAAGTCTAATATTTGGGTATTCCCTAATAAGTTTCTCAATTGCAATACAGTTTTCATTTATCGGCTCAAAAACATATATCATTTTATCAGGGAATGCTTTTGAGAAAATTTTGGGAGTTGTCCCATCTGCTCCCCCTACATCAATAATAATGTCGTCAGTGGAACAATATTTTCGCGCGATTGAAATCGCTTTATTTATGTGAGCATAACCCCGGTAATATTCGTTATCAAAAAAAGTGGTTAGTTCATCCTTAAGGCTCACAGTAAAAAGATATTTCCGCATATCCTTGTTTTTACATACTAAATAGCTAAAGCCGTTAATAAATGATTTAATAATTGAAGATATTATTTTCATCTGCTTTTGATTTATTATTTACAAAATGGATTGTTTTGAATAAATATGATAACCTTAAAAAATTATTAAGTTTTATATTGAGTTATTTTTATATTTAATTTGAAAAATTAAGCTATTTGTTCAATAATTCATAATAATTGATGTAGCCGTATCGGAATATTCAACTTTTATTTATTAATTTTAAAGCACGGAATCTAAATGTCAGTAATGAGAAAAGCACTAATAATAGGAATATCAGGACAGGACGGATCTTATTTGGCTGAACTTCTTTTAAAGAAGGGCTATGAAGTTCATGGAACTTCCAGAGATTCAGACTTGTCTAATTTTTATGGACTTAAAAAGCTGGGGATATTCAATAGAGTCAAACTTCATTCAATGTCTTTAATTGATTTCAGAAGTGTTATGCAAACAATACTTCAGATTGAACCAGCAGAGATATATAACCTTGCTGGGCAGACTTCAGTTGGACTTTCTTTTCTTCAACCGGTTGAAACCTTGGAAAGCATAAGCATTGGTAGTCTTAATATCCTTGAAGTATTAAGGTTCCATAAGCTGCCGATAAAATTTTACAATGCATGTTCTAGCGAATGTTTTGGAGATACTGGCGGAAAAGCTGCAAATGAAGAGACGCCATTTAGACCAAGAAGTCCCTATGCAGTAGCCAAATCAGCTGCATTCTGGCAAATAGCAAATTACAGAGAAGCATATAATCTTTTCTCATGTTCAGGAATTCTTTTTAACCATGAATCTCCTCTACGTCCGGCACGATTCGTTACTAAAAAGATTATCGACACAGCCTGTTCAATAGCCCAAGGTAGAAAAATTAAATTAATATTAGGAAATATTTCTATATTTCGTGACTGGGGCTGGGCTCCCGAATATGTACAAGCAATGCATCTAATTTTACAGCAGGAGAATCCAGATGATTTTGTTATTTCGAGCGGCAAGAGTACTTCGCTGGAAAAATTCATCGATTTAACATTTCAATATTTTAATTTGGATTATAGAGATTATCTGCTCATCAAAAAAGAATTAATTCGTCCAACCGACATAAGTTTCACATTAGGTGATTCATCAAAGGCTAAAAAAATACTTAAATGGAAGTCGAAAATACCTGTTGAAGAAATAATACATAGAATGATAATTGATAATTTGTCCAAAGATAGAAACTAATCAAAATGGGTATAGTAATACGTCAAAGCACAAAATCAGTATTCTTAACATATTTAGGCATAGGCATTGGTGTAATAAATACGTTGTGGCTATTGCCTTATGCATTGACAGAAGAACAATTAGGACTGTACAGGACAATAATAAGTGCTGCAGTGTTGTTTTCCACTGTCGCTGCACTCGGATCTGCAAATATCCCCAATAGATTTTTCTTTTATTTCAAAGATTTTAAAAACAGACATAATGGAATTCTATTTTTCATTATTATGCTCGCCTGTATTGGATTTTTGGTATTTACCTTATTTTTCCTTCAGTTCAGGTATTTATTTGTTTCCGCTTTCATAAAAAATGCACCTCTTATTCTCAATTATTATTTTCCATTGATCTTTTTCACATTTATTTTATTATTTATAAACATATTCGAGGCATATAACATAATTCAGCAGAACCCTGTTATTCCAATTTTCTCAAGAGAGGTCTTAACAAGAGTTTTTCTATCAGCTAGTTTGCTCCTTTATTTATTTTGTAAATTCGAATATTATTATTTTATTCTAATTTTAATCGGGGGTTATGGAATTGTTCTATTAGTGCTTATCTTTTATACCAAGACACAGGCTTATCTTTTTATTAAACCAAACCTGCTGATATTTAAAAGCCCGTTAGTGAAAGAAATATTTATTTTTACCGGACTTGTTTCAATAGGAAACATAAGCGGAATAATCATTACTAATATTGATAGTTTAATGCTCAGTGCTTATACAGGATTCAGGAACAACGGTATTTACAGTATTGCATTTTTTATTGCAGCATTTATAGCTGTTCCGAAAAGAGCCCTTTCACAAGTTTTAATACCGATGGTCTCAGAAGCAAATAGAAATGATGATAAAAATAAATTGAATGAACTTTATAAAAAATCCTCTATTACTCAGCTAATTATTGGCGGATTACTTTTTTTACTTATATGCGTGAATATTGAAAATGTGTATAAGTTAATCCCTAACGGAAGCGTTTATTCACAGGGAAAATGGGTTGTATTCATCCTTGGATTAGGATATATGTTTGATATGATTACCGGCATAAACCAGGAAATAGTGGGAACCTCCAAATATTATAAGATAGATCTGTTGTTTTATCCATTTCTAGGTTTAATAGCAATAGGGGCCAACATGTTCTTAATCCCAAGATATAATATGACAGGCGCTGCAATAGCAACGGCATTGACTATCTTTTTGTTTAATACTATAAGGTTTTTCTTTTTGCTTCTGGTATTTAAAATTCAACCATTCTCCTTTAATACATTAAAAGTTTTGTTAATATTTGTTCTTATTATTATCATTAATTTTTTTATACCTGAAATCCGTAATCATTTTGTGTATGAAATTATTTTAAGATCATTTGTATTAACTTTTATCTTTATTTCTCTTGTATTATTTCTGAAAATCTCCGAAGACATAAGTTCTATATTCCATAAATTGAAGTTCAGGTGATCAGGGGGTTTTGCTGTGGCAAGAATATTATGAATAAAACAAGTCAGCCCCCTTAAAAAATCATGGGAGAAAGTAAAAAGATTTTGAATTTCTGTACTTTGTTCGACTCAAATTATTTCACACGAGGGCTGGCATTATATTATTCACTTGAAAAAAAATGCCCTGATTTTCATATTTATATTTTCGCCTTTGATCAAAGAGCATATGATCTATTAAAGGGGATGGAACTAAATAAAGCAACCATAATTTCCCTTAAAGAATTTGAAGATGAAGAGCTTTTAGAAATAAAGCAAACAAGATCAATAGCAGAGTACTGCTGGACCTGCACATCTTCAACAATACTTTACATACTTGAGAAATATAACGTGGAAAGCTGTACATATCTGGATGCTGACTTATTCTTCTATTCCTCTCCTAAACCTATTTTCGAAGAAATGGGAAATCAATCAATATTAATTACTGAGCACCGTTATTCTCCTCAATATAATAAGCAATTAAAAGCCGGCAAGTACTGTGTCCAATTTATCACCATCAAACATAATGACCAAGGTTTAACAGCACTCAGATGGTGGAGGGCTCGGTGTATTGAATGGTGTTATGCAAGATATGAAGATGGAAAGTTCGGGGATCAGTTATACCTGGAGGATTGGACAGAAAGATTCCAAGGAGTTCATGTACTTCAGCATCTGGGAGGAGGGCTTGCGGCATGGAATATACAACAATATGCATTTGAAAAAACAAATGATAAGATAACCGGGACAGAGATTTCAACAGGCAGGAAATTTGATGCGATCTTTTATCATTTTCATTATCTTAAATTTTATACCAATGGTAAAATTGAATTAGGAAGAAGAACCTTAACTGAAAACGTATTAAATGTTTTCTATAGACCCCATATAAAATTCCTTGAAGAACTTAAAGAAAGGATTTCTGAAAACGATAATTCATTTGATCCGCACGGTACATCCGTTAAACCAACTGGATGGAAAACCCCGATATTATACATTTATAGAAAAATTTATGGAATTTATAATATCTTTGATAAATTTGATTTTTTAAGGTAGCAAATGGCATATTCTATAACATTAAAAACACATTCCGACAAGAGAGGAAATTTAACTGTAATTGAGAAAGAGATCCCTTTTGAAATAAAAAGGATTTTCTACATTTATGGAGTGGACGAATCCAAAAGAGGAGGACACAGGCATAAATCCACTATACAGGCAGCTATTTGTATTCACGGGAGTTGTAAAGTTTCGAATAATGACGGGGAAAAGAAGGAAGAATTTATATTAGATCATCCGAACAAATGCCTTATCCTTGAAACTAAGGATTACCATTCTATGCATAATTTTAGTCCTGATGCAGTTTTACTTGTTTTAGCTTCCACCTGTTTTGATCCGGATGATTATATCTGGGAAGATTACAAATGATAGAATACGAAAATCTTGGCAAGGTGAACCAACCATTTTTTGAGGAATATAAAAAAGATTTTGCTGATACTCTTGAAAAGGGATGGTATATACTCGGCGATAGAGTTAAAAAGTTTGAAAATGAATTTGCTTCGTATATAGGCGCAAAGCACTGCATCGGAGTTGCCTCTGGATTAGACGCATTACTTCTTTCATTAAAAGCACTGAATCCAAAAGTAGATTCTGAAATAATTACTCCTTCCAACACATACATAGCGACAATCTTATCAATAGTCCAGGCAGGATTAAAGCCAATATTGGTGGAACCGGATATCAGATCATATAATATAGATCCTTCCAGAATTGAAGAAAAAATCACTAATAAAACAAAAGCGTTAATGATAGTGCACCTGTATGGCAGATCTTGCGATATGGATCCTATAATGGAACTGTGCAGAAAATATAATCTCAGTTTGATTGAAGACTGCGCACAGTCGCATGGCGCTAAATATAAAGGAAGAATTTCCGGAACCTTTGGAGAGTTCGGAGCCTTTAGTTTTTATCCGACTAAAAACCTGGGTGCTCTGGGAGATGCCGGGGCGGTGATTACTAATTCAGATGAATTTAACTCAATAATCAGAAGATTAAGAAATTACGGTTCAGATATAAAATATTACAATGAAATTGCCGGGTATAATTCGAGACTTGACGAAATCCAGGCGGGATTTCTTTCCATAAAACTGAAGAAGTTGGATGAAATTAATGCCCACAAAAGAAAACTTGCCAATATTTATTTCCATGAATTGAAAAATGATTTTATAAAACCCATTCAAGATGATGATCATTTTGATGTGTATCATGTTTTTAATATAAGGCATGAACAAAGGGACAAGCTAAAAGAATATTTATTAAAGAATGAAATCAAAACAGATATTCACTACCCGATACCACCCCATAAACAAAAAGCAATGAGTGGGATAATAACAGATAATAATTTCCCTATTTCCGAAGAAATTCATGAAACAACATTAAGCCTGCCAATTTCATACTTCCATACAGAGAAAGATATACATAAAGTAATATCAGTTCTTAATAGGTTTTAGAATAATTGAATCAAATGCTTAAATTTATAAAATCTAATAATTCATATTAGAAAAGTTGATGAGAATTCTTTTTACCACCCTGCTGACTTTAATAATAATATCCTATTCATTCGCCCAGACAAATAAAACATATTATCACGCGTTCTCAGGCACCACCGTGTTAACATTTGAGGGAGGGGCTACAATAGGTATGACAAATTATTCTAATATTCATCCGCAATATCTGGGCAATGCATCACTGGAATATTTTTTCCCAACCGTCACAAAAAGCTCATTCGGATTGAGGCTATTCGGCGGATCGGGTTTTATTGGGGGGAAGGATATTACTAAAACTCCAGAAATATATAGGACAAATATAAGCTATACAGGGGGCGGTTTTGTTTATATGCTTCAGGCTGGAGAAAGTGTTTTCCCTTATTTCTTTGCCGGGGGTTCATATCTTTGGTTTGACCCTAAAAGCGGCAATGATGCTACCAGACTTCATAATAATGCTGCCGAAGCCTATCCCAGACATGAATTTAATTTTAACAGTGAACTCGGCTCAAGATTTTTATTAACTGATAATTTAAGTTTTAATTTAAATGGAGGAGTTCAGGTCTCTCCCCATAATTACTGGGATGATTTAATAACAGGACCCAAGAATGATCTGTTCTTTCATATTTCAGCAGGGTTTTCCTTTGCATTCTTTTCCGACAGAGACAGTGACGGCGACGGGGTTCCAGATTCCAAAGATAAATGCCCAGATACGCCAACCGGGATAAGGGTGGATGAATTTGGATGTCCATTAGACGCAGACGGTGATGGCGTACCCGATTATCTTGATAAATGCCCAAATACACCGAAGGGTGTTAAAGCAGATATGAATGGATGTCCCCTTGATTCAGATGGAGACGGAGTTCCAGATTACCTGGATATTTGTCCCAACACACCTCATGGCGTAAAAGTAGATGACCTGGGATGTCCTTTTGACATGGATGGAGATGGAGTACCTGATTATCTTGACAAATGCCCTAATACTCCTCATGGAGTTGAGGTAGATAAAAATGGCTGTCCGCTGGATTCAGACGGCGACGGAGTACCTGATTATCTTGACAAATGCCCAGACACACCACCTGGAACAAAAGTTGATCCAAACGGATGTCCTATAATCACAAAAGAGATACTGAAAAAAGAGGATATTCAAAAACCGGAAGATCAGGAAGTAAATGAAGTAGTATTAAGCGTGGGTGCAAATTTTTATTTAGGTCAATCTGAGATTCTGCCTGCTGCATATCCTGAATTAAATAATTTATTGGCAACCATGAAGAAAAATCCCCTTTCGAGATGGACAATAGAGGGGTATACGGATAATTCCGGTTTGAATAAGAAGAATGTAAAAATTTCACTTGAACGCGCTCAATCCGTTGTTAATTATTTTGTTTCCAAAGGTATAACAAGAAACCGTTTTATGGTATATGGGAAAGGTAATGCAAATCCAATTGCCAGTAATAAAACCGAAGCCGGAAGAACCAAAAACAGACGGGTTGTAATTAAGAAAATAAATTAAGGAAGATATTATTTCGTTAATAAAAAGACTGGTACGAGCTGAAAAAGATTAGGAAACAAATCCATCATCATTTTTTTTAGGGGGTTCACGGTATTTAAATGTTTATGTTCCAATACATGCAAACCAATCTCATGAATCAGTATATAAAAATCATTTATAGAACATTGATGAATATGTCCGGTAGAATACCATTTGTATCCGAATAAGGAATGAAGAGGCATTCCACCTTTTATCAAAAATTCCAATCTGTTTTTATAAAAACCAAAATTAGGGAAAGAAATAATCTGATATTTAGAAATTCTTTTCATCTCACTTAAAAGGATTTCAGGATATAGAACCATCTGAATAGTTACATTACAAATTGAATAATCAAAAGCATTATCCTGAAAATTAATTTGCTCATCAATTCTCCCCTGAATCACATTTAGTCCTTTATCCTTACAAATTTTCACACCACTTGAGGATAATTCCACACCAGTTCCAATTACATATTTAGATTTTATTAATTTTTCTAACAAAACACCATTCCCACATCCAAGGTCAATGACTTTTGATTTCAGAGAAATCAAATCCAATATTAGTTGATATTCACTTCTTTCTTCCTGATAATCATCAGGAAACGTATAATTTCTATTATCATTCATTTTCTTATTTACAAATTTAATATATTTTTATTGTGATAATTCTCTGAGGTAATCTATTTATAATTGAATAATGTTACTTGTATGAGGAAGAAAAATTTAATAGTTTATTAAACAAAAATATACAAATTGAGGTTATAATGTTTGATGATAAATATAAATTCACATGTGCCGAGAAGTTTTTAAAATATGTAAAATATGATACTCAGTCGGATGAGGACGCTGCTTGCTTTCCCAGCACAGCAAAACAGAAAATTCTTTCAGCAGACCTTGCAAAAGAACTAAAAGGGATGGGGCTTAAAGATGCCCATATGGATGCGAATGGATATGTTATGGCTACACTTCCATCCAATACTGAGAAAAAAGTCCCTGTAATTGCATTCATAGCTCATGTTGATACTTCACCGGCAGTATCGGGAGAAAATGTAAAACCAATAATTCATAAAAATTACCGCGGAGGAGATATAAAGCTTCCCAATGATCCGCACCAGGTAATTAAGGCAAGTGAAAACCCTGACCTTCAGAATATGATAGGCTATGATATAATAACAACTGACGGCACTACATTACTGGGCGCAGATAATAAGGCAGGCGTTGCAGAGATAATGGATGCTACAAATTATTTCCTTGCTCATCCTGAAGTGAAACATGGCGAAATCAAAATCTGTTTTACTCCTGATGAAGAAGTCGGCAGGGGTACAGAGAAGATCAATCTTCCGGCACTTGGAGCAAACTATGGTTATACTGTGGACGGCTCAAGTAAAGGTGAGGTCGAATCTGAAACATTCAGTGCTGATGGAGTTGTTATAAAATTTCATGGTAAGAACATCCATCCCGGATATGCGAAGGGAAAAATGATCAATGCAGTAAGAGTAGCCGCAGATTTTCTTGAAAGTCTTCCAAAGGATAGACTATCGCCTGAGACTACCGACAAGCGGGAAGGTTATGTTCACTGCACAAATGTTAACAGCAATGAAGAACTTGCAATATTGAAATTTATTATAAGGGATTTTGAGACTCCAAAGCTGAAAGAATATGAGGATTTTCTGAAGGAACTGGCAGAGAAAACGGCAAAAAAATACCCAGGGACAAGGCTGGAATTTGAAGTTACTGAGCAGTATAGGAACATGATTGAAATTCTGGATAAAAATCCGCAAGTAGTAGATTATGCAATCCAGGCAATGAAAAACCTTAAAATTGAACCGATATTATCACCAATAAGAGGAGGAACGGACGGATCAAGGCTATCCTTTATGGGACTTCCAACTCCAAATATTTTTGCAGGAGAACACAGTTTCCATTCTAAACTGGAATGGATATCAATCCAGGACATGGAAATGGCAGTTCGTGTAATAATTGAAATTGCAAAGATCTGGGAAGCAAAGCATTAAGTTCGTATACAGATAATAAAAATGAAAAGGCTGCCCCGGCAGCCTTTTTAATGGTTCTTGCGGAAAGTGGAAATTGACTATTATCTGAAACATCTGAAACATTTAGGAAGATAATAGGATAGGAAAAGAGGATTCTTAATAATAATTTTAAGCATTATTATTATTGGAAATTATGGATCAATTCAAAAAACCGGAACTTATGGCGCCTGCCGGGGACTGGACGATGTTAACTGCTGCTGTGAATAGCGGTGCTGATGCTGTTTATTTCGGAGTGGATAAACTTAATATGAGATCCAAAGCAGCTAACTTCACAATTGATGAATTACCTAAAATCGTTTCCTTCTGCAAAGAAAAAAAGGTTAAAACTTATTTGACCCTGAATTCTATAATTAAAGAGGAGGAGATATCTGATCTTGATGAAATTATTCCAGCCGCAAAGAAAGAAGGAATTGACAGAATTATCTGCTGGGACTTATCGGTTATTCAAAAATGCAAAGAATATGATATTCCATTTTGTATTTCGACGCAGGCATCTATTTCAAACTCACACAGTGCTGCCTTTTATGAATCTTTGGGTGCTGTAAGAATAGTGCTTGCCAGAGAATGTTCACTTGAGGAGATCAAGAAAATTCGAAAAGCCACCAGAATTGAAATAGAAGTATTTGTACATGGAGCAATGTGTATTGGAGTAAGCGGACGATGCTTTATGAGTCATCATCTTTTCGGCAAAAGCGCAAACCAGGGAGAATGCATTCAACCGTGCAGAAGAGAATACGAGGTGTATGACAACGCAATTGGTAAATCAATGATAATCGGAAATGACTATGTCCTTTCCCCAAAAGACCTTTGTACAATAGAATTTCTTGATCAACTAATTGAAGCGGGGATTAATTCATTCAAGATAGAGGGAAGGAAGAGGAGTCCTGAATATGCTGCTAAAACAGTATCTGTATACAGAAAAGGAATTGATCTTTATTTTGAGAAAAAACTTGATAAAGATGTAAAGAAAGAACTTCTTGCAGAACTGGAAACGGTTTACAACAGAGGATTCTCGACAGGATTTTATTTTGACACTCCGAGTTCAGAAGATTATGCTGATATTTACGGAAGCAAGGCAACTACAAGAAAAGATTATATGGGGAGGGTGCTGAATTATTATAAGAAAGCCGGTGCGGCATTTATTCAAATTGAAACCGGAATGATTGAGGTATCGGATAATATTCTAATAATAGGTCCAACATCGGGAGTGGTAGAAGTTAATGTTGAAAATATAATTAAAGATGATAATTCTGTACCGAGTGCAGAAAAAGGAGATAAGATAACATTCCCCTGTTCACAGCTTGTCCGGCCCCATGATACGGTTTATAAAATAGTTAATATTTAATAAAACATTCCTAAACCTACTTCTTAAACCTTCGAGGTTTAGGAAAACCTCGAAGGTTTACCTGCCCTGTAATTCGGCTTCATTTTCGGAATAAAGTTTTATTCCATCACGTATAATCTTATATGCTTCCTCTTTACCGAGGAATTCTTCAACGATCACCTTCTTATGTTCAAGTTTTTTATAATCCTCAAAGAATCTTCTCAACTCAACCACTGTATGTGGAGGCAATTCAGACATTTCATTTATATAATTAACTCCCATATCATTTTTTGCAACGGCAATAATCTTATCGTCCTCTTCATTTTCATCGATCATGCGCATAACGCCTATTACCTTAGACTCAATTATGCAGAGCGGAAAAACATCAATGGAACAGATGACTAAAATATCAAGGGGATCGTGGTCATCGCAGTAGGTTCTGGGAATAAAACCATAATTTGCAGGATAATGAACTGAAGAATATAAAACACGGTCAAGTTTCAGGAGTCCGCTTTTTTTATCAAGTTCATATTTCCCTTTAGAGCCTTCCGGAATTTCAATAATTGCATTAACAAATGCAGGAACTTCAGCCCCGGGATTAACACTATGCCACGGATTAAATTCTACGCTCATAATTTCCTTATTAAAAACCTATGAATATTAACTGCACTAATATAAATACGGGAAGGAGAACAATCAGTGAGAATTTGATAATATAGCTAAAGAAGTGAGGCATTTTAATATTATTATTTTCAGCAATTGTTTTTATCATAAAATTAGGTCCATTGCCTATATAGGTCATAGCCCCGAAAAATACAGAGCCAAGGCATATTGCGCGCAAAGATTCCTCGGCAATTCCAGCTATCATATTTTCTGAATGAACTCCTAAACCTAATGCAAGAGAATGGAATGTAACTGCCGTTGGGGTATTATCCAGAAAGCTGCTCAATAAACCTGAATAATAATAAAACTGAGGAGGCATAGTCACACCAAGAATCTGGGCATTTGATTTAAGATAAAGCAGGCATGGAACCATTGTAATAAATATTCCGAAAAAAAGATATGCGACTTCTTCTATTGGCGCCCATGTAAAATTATTTGAAACACGAGTAACATGAGGAGTAAAAATAAGTGAAAGAAGAGCCATTATAAGAATAACTCCTTCCCTGATAAATTTTGAATAGGGATTAAGCTGAACAAAAGGGATGTACTGTTCATTAATAAAAGCTATTGCCAGCACTACCCCTGCCAGCCAGATGAAGTTCATCTTTCCGGTTAACCTGATGGGGCGAATGTTAGTTTTATCACTTATCAAAGCTTCAATCGGTTCTTTTTTATGATAATAAGAATCAACGAAGAAATAAATAATGAGCAAGATCCCGTTTGTAAATAACCATTCAAGAAACATTTTGAAAAACCATGTAAATGGGGCTCCACGCAAGTACATCATGAACAAAGGAGGATCGCCCAAAGGAGTAAGAAGACCACCGCAGTTTGCAACAATCCCAATAAAGAATAGGATAGTATGAGTCTTATATTTTCTTTCTTTGTTAGTTTGAATCAGGGGACGAATAAGAAGCATAGCGGCCCCGGTAGTTCCCATAAAAGAAGCCAGCAAGGCACCTATCCCAAGAAACAGAACATTAACTGATGGTTTTGCTTCAATATCGCCGGTAACGAAAATTCCTCCTGTAATTACGAACAAGGATCCGAGGAGAATGATGAATGGCAGGTAATCGAAAACGACAGATTCAATTAACCTGAATTCCAAATTGTTAAGTAATAACCAAACAACAACGGGAATACTAAGAATTATAGCAATCAACAATTTATTCTTATTCTTGCACCAAAACCTATGACTTAGCAAGGGGAACAAGGCAATTGATCCAAGCATTAGAATAAAGGGGATGATAGTATAAAGCGGAATATTTGTAATATGCATTAATTTCAAATGTTGCGAATAAAAATATGGGGATTTATATGGAAAAAACCAAAGTATGAACAATTTTGAATAACCTTATCAAATTCTTTATCTTTACAACTTATTTGAATAAAAATGCGATTATAACATGAGATTAAGCAAATCATTTGTCCCTACATTAAAAGAAGTTCCAAACGATGCCGTCGTAATGAGTCATATCCTTTTATTACGAGCCGGAATGATAAGGATGCTTTCAGCAGGGATTTATTCTTTTCTGCCACTCGGATACAAAGTAGTAAAGAAAGTTGTTGATATAATAAGAGAAGAAATGGATGCCATAGGAGGACAGGAATTCCACCTGCCTGCACTAAACCCAACGGAAATCTGGGAAGAAACAGGACGTGTGGAAGCATTCGGTGACACAATGTTCCATTTGAAGAACAGAGAATATGTTCTTGCCCCAACTCATGAAGAAATAATAACATTCCATGCAAGAAACGTTGTTAAATCATACAAAGATATGCCCCAGATCTGGTATCAGATACAAACCAAGTTCAGGAATGAAGCAAGACCAAGAAGCGGAATCATAAGGGGACGCGAATTTTTGATGAAGGATGCTTATTCGCTGGACACTTCGTATGAAAATCTGGATACAAGTTACAAACTGCATGACGGCGCATATAGGAAAATATTTGACAGGTGCGGATTAAAGTATTTTGTAGTCGGTGCATCAAGCGGCGCGATGGGAGGAACCGGATCGGAAGAGTTCATGGTTAAATCGGAGGCGGGCGAAGATACGGTTGCATATTGCGAATCATGCGGATATGCGGGAAACGTTGAAGTAGCCGAATCAAAAGTGGACGCTCTTTCAATAAATAAAGTTAGTGAGAGTTTAAAGGAGATCCACACACCAAATATAAAATCAATCGATGAGCTTTGTGCTTTCCTTAAGATAGATGAGACTCAATGTGCGAAATCAAGAGTATATATTTTTAACAATGCACCTGTGCTTATTTTAATGCTCGGGAATGACGATGTAAACGAGACAAAACTTGAAAAGATATTAGGGGGAACGGCAAGACCGGGACATCCGGATGAACTGAAAGAACTAACTGGTGCTGATGCCGGTTCGATTGGTCCAATTTCATTTAAAGGAAGAATAATAGCGGACCTTAGATTAAAAAACAGGAATAATTTATATAGCGGCGCCAATAAAAACGATTATCATATTGGCGGAATAGACCTGACAAGGGATGTGCCGGAGCTGAAATATGCAGACCTCAGAACAATTAAGGCAGGTGAGCAATGTATCCGCTGCGGATCAAAGCTTGATGTATTCAGCGCAATAGAACTTGGACATATATTTAAGTTAGGAACTAAATATTCGCAAGCGATGGGAGCAATGTTCCTTGACGAGAACGGGAAAGAGAATCCGATTATTATGGGGAGTTACGGGATAGGTGTTGAAAGGATTATAGCCTGTTATGTTGAGCAGCATAATGATGATAAGGGGATAGTGTGGGATAAGGTATTAGCGCCATTCCAAATAAACCTGTTAGCGTTAAATATGAAAAAGGGAAATGTAATTGAAGTTTCCGATAAGATCTATACTGAATTAAGCAATGCAGGTTTCAGCGTTTTATATGATGACAGAATTGATGCGCAGGCGGGATTCAAATTCAATGACGCTGATTTACTTGGTATGCCTGTACAGGTAATTGTGGGGGATAAAAAGTTAAAAGAAAATAAGATTGAAATAAAAGTACGGGCAACCGGAGAGCGATTTGATATAGCGCCGGAAGAATTGAAAGAGAAATTAGAGAAAATATTAAGCCAATAGCGATTTTGCATTTACTGTCCTATAAGAATTTTATATCCTATCCCTAGTCATAAGAAATATAATTTCTAATTTTAATTGAAGGTTAGTGGCGTATGATTTCCGGAAGAATAATAGTAATGATTTGAGCATTAATTCTGTCAAATTATTGAAAGTTGCTCGGTAAAAATAAGGAAAGATTTCTTTTGATTTTAGAGGAATTTAGCTGTTTTTAATGCGGATATAGTTTTGGCTGGATAGGGTTTTGACTATGGACAGGCTGTTATTACTTATTTAGATTTTATAACCAAGTCTAAAATAAAATTCTTGCGTTTTATACAAATATTATTTATGTTTAATCTAACAAAGTTAGGAAATATAACAAGAACATAAAATGAGCCATATTGAAAGAAGACAAAAAGAAAAGGAAGATATAAAACAGAGAATTCTTGACGCTGCAAGGAAAATAGCAGCCAAAGAAGGATGGCACGCATTAACCATTCGTAAGATAGCTGATGAAATCGAATATACCCCTCCGATTGTTTATGAGTATTTTGAAAACAAAGAAGATTTAATACGAGAGATAATTTATGCAGGTTTCAGCATGCTGAGCAAAGAAATTTCAGATGCTCGGCAATCTGAGACCGATCCGAAAGAACTCTTAAAAATATTGTCTCTGATTCATTGGGATTTTGCATTTGGTAATATTGAATTATATCAATTGATGTTCAGCTTAGAAAAACCGGTACCTAACGAAGAAATGATATCAAACATGAGATTTATTGAAAGTATTTTCCTGGATCTTGCCAACAATAATAAAGAATTGTTACACGATCTTATTTTTAATTGGATGTGTCTAATTCAGGGTGCTATTTCTATCATTATGAAGAACCCTTCTTTGCCTCATCAAGAAGGAAAAGATCCAAGAGATATATACATCAACATGATAAACCGCTTTATAAATAGTTTATAAAATTTTTTAATAAAAAATCTAACTTAGTAAGATATAATAATCGCTATTAAATAAATATGAAGAATATGAAAACCATTAAGTCAATTACATTTCTGTTCCTTGCTTTATGCTTACCATTGTCCGGACAGACTTATTCGCTGAAGCAATGTATCGATTATGCAAGGAAAAACAACAGTAATATTAAAACAGCATTACTTGATTCTGATATCAGCGGAAAAATGGTTAACGAACAAATCGGTAATGGATTACCGCAAATTGATATTACGGGATCTTTTGATGACAATTTGAAAATTATTACTCAGATTCTTCCGGGTGAGTTAATTGGTAAACCAGGCACATTTATTCCTGTTACAATTGGAACTCCATATAATGTAAGCGCTGGAATATCATTAACTCAAAAGATTTTTGACCCCTCCTTTTGGGTCGGTTTGAAGGCTGCAAAAATAAGTGAAACCATATCTGGACAAAATATCCAAAAAACAGACGAACAGGTTATTTATGACGTAAGCGCAGCATATTATAAATCAATAATAATTGAAAAACAATTTGAGAATTTGAAAATAATTCTTTCCTCATCGGAACGCACTCTTAAATCCACAGAGTTGAAATATCAAAACGGTTTGGTAAAAAAAATTGATGTTGACAAAATAAAAGTCAGTTATAATACTACAAACTCCCAGTTGGAGCAGACAGAACTGAGTTACAAACAGGCTCTTAACAATCTTAAGTTTTATATGGGTATGCAAGTTGAAAGCAATATAATTTTGCAGAAAGACTTGCCGGATAGTACAATTTCGTTTGTTGAATCCAGAGACAATCGGAATTTTATTGAGAACCGGGTTGATTATCAAATGCAAAAAACCAATGTAGAGTTATATGAAACTGATAAGCAAAATAATATTTCAGCTTACCTTCCTACCCTTTCTTTTTATGCTAATTACAATTTCCAAGCGATGCGTTCCGAATTTGATTTTTTCAAATCGGACAAGGATTGGTATAATAGTTCTGCAATAGGTTTGGAATTAAAGATACCCGTGTTTTCTGGATTCAAAAGATTTTCTAAAGTTGAACAATCCCAATTGAATATCGAAAAAGCTATTGAGAATTTGAAACTTACTGAGCAATCGATAAAAGTCGAATTATCTAATTATTACATACAATTCCGCAATGCAATAGATAATATTCAAACAGAAAAAGAAAATCTTACGCTTGCAGAAAGCGTTTATCAAAACACTCAATTGGAATTTTCACAGGGAACCGGTTCTACCCTCGATTTAGTGCAAACGGAAAGCTCTTTGAGAGAGACACAAAATAATTACTACAATAAATTGTTAACCCTGTATATAGCAAAACTGGACCTTGAGAAATCTCAGGGAACGCTGACCAATTTTATTAATAACCTAAAATGATGATAAATATGAAAAAAATAATAATTCTCATAGTTGTTCTTATTGCAATTGTGTTTGTGGCAATAAGATTAAAAGGAAACCGCGACCGCATTGTTTCTCAAAATCAAAATCTTAATGTTGATTTTGTTACTGTAAGCATAGCTAATGTGGAAAAAAAGGCTTCTTCTTTCATTCTCAATTTTACAGGAACGTTGTACCCATATAAAGAACTGGATATACCGGCAGAAATCCCCGGCAAAATAACTTCTCTAAATTATGAACTCGGGCAGTATTTCCCTAAAGGCGGGGTTATAGCTACAATCGACGACAAAATAAAAAAGCTTACTTACGAATCGGCAAAGATTGATGCAGATAGATTAAAGAAAGATTTTGAACGCACAGGAAATTTATATAAAGGAGAAACTTCATCTGAACAGGAATATGAACTCGCCCGTTCTTCATACGAAACTGCAAAAAACAAATCCGATGAAGCTGAAAAACAATTATCGTACACTAAAATAACTGCCCCGATTGCCGGCACAATCACAAAAAAAATTGTTGAAGTAGGAAAATACGTTAAGGAGGGCGACCCGGTTGCATCAATTGTGGATGTTTCAAGGCTAAAAGTAAAAGTAAATGTTTCCGAATCGGACGTTTATTATTTACATACTGGCGATAGAGCAAAGATTACAACCGATATTTACCCCGGCATAACATTCGAAGGAAAGATAAATTTTGTAAGTCCCCGCGGTGACGATACTCATAATTACCCGGTAGAGATCGAGATTATTAATAGCACTAAAAATCCTTTGAAAGCCGGAACATTTGTAAATGTTGAAGTAGGAATCGGCTCAAGTAGAATGGCATTGTATATTCCGCGCGAAGCTTTGCAGGGAAGCATCAAAGATGCAAAAGTATATGTTGCCTCTAACGGAAAAGCGCTATTAAAAGATATTGTGATCGGACGAGGAGGCAACGAATCTCTCGAAGTATTATCCGGACTTACTGAAAACGATAAAGTGGTTGTAAGCGGACAAGTTAATCTTACAAACAACAGTCAAATTAAAATAATCAAAAATAATTAAGAAACTACCATGACAATAACCGAATTAGCAATAAAAAGATCGACGCTGGTTGTAATAGTTTTTACTGCGCTTACTTTACTTGGAATTTTTTGTTATAGAATGCTAAACTACGAACTTATCCCCAAAATAGATGTGCCTATTGTAATGGTTACGACCACTTACCCTGGCGCTTCGGCAGATGAAGTCGAATCATCCGTAACAAAAAAACTCGAAGACGCACTATCAGCTCTTGAAAATGTAAAGAGTATGAGTTCCTCTTCACAGGAAGGATATTCCAGTATTATTATGGAACTGGTTGCAAATACTAACACCGATATAGCGCTTCAAGACGCACAGAGAAAAGTGAATGCCGTATTATATTTATTACCAACGGGTGCAAAGGCACCATCACTATTAAAATTTTCGACAGATGAAATTCCGGTTTTAAAGATTGGTGTACATGCGAAGATGGAGTCTACAAAATTATATCAAATCACGAAAGACCAGATAAAACCTCGGTTTTCAAAAATAAATGGAGTAGCTCAGGTTACACTTCTTGGCGGTGACATACGAGAAATTAAAGTAAATGTAGATAGGAACAAACTTTCTGCTTATCATATTTCCATCAGCGAGGTATATAACGCTGTTAGTAATTCAAACCTGCAATTTGCAACGGGTAAAATTGAAGGGATAACCAGTCAGTATACCATTCGATTATCTGGAAAGATAACTTCACTCGATCAATTAAGAAGCATTATTATATCTAAAAATGCTAATGGCAGCTTAATAAAACTATCGGATATCGCGGAAATTGTTGACGGTATAGCCGAACATGCAAATTTGAGTAAAATAAATGGCGAAAGTTCAATTGGCATACAAATACAAAAACAATCCGATGCAAATTCTGTTAAGGTTTGCGAACTTGCCAAGTTAGAAATGGCAAGCATCGAAACGCAATACGCTTCATCGGGATTAAAATTCGAGATCGCTTCGGATTATTCCGTATTTACATTAGCATCCGCAAATGCCGTTATAGAAGATTTAGGATTGGCAATTGTGCTTGTTGCTATAGTAATGTTTTTATTCCTTCACAGTTTTAGAAATTCTTTTATCGTTCTCATTTCAATTCCAACTTCCTTACTATCGGTTTTTACTACAATGTATATCTTTAATTTCTCCCTCAATATGATGACTCTAATGGCGCTTGCATTGGTTATAGGTATTTTGGTTGACGACTCAATTGTGGTGCTTGAAAATATACACCGGCATTTATCAATGGGGAAAGAAAAAAGTAAAGCAGCCCTTGATGGTAGAAATGAAATCGGATTTACTGCCGTTGCAATTACAATGGTGGATGTTGCTGTTTTCCTGCCTATGGCTCTTATTTCCGGACTGATCGGTAGTTTCCTTAGAGAATTTTCGCTTGTTGTTGTCTTCTCTACTTTGATGAGTCTTTTTGTCTCATTCACCGTTACCCCGCTGCTTGCTTCACGTTTCAGTAAAATAGAGAAACTGACCAGAAACACATTGATAGGAAAAATCGCACTTGGTTTCGAAGATATATATAAAAAACTTGTCACTTTTTATGAAAAGGTTTTGAGATGGGGGTTAGGTCATCGAAAAATAGTATTTGCTGTAGCAATTGCGCTGTTTTTTGCATCATTTTCATTAATTGGTTTTAGTTTTATCGGTTCTGAGTTTATGCCAAATAGCGACCGCGGAGAGTTTACTATTCAACTTGAGGGTGAACCTCAAAACACACTATTTCAGTCCAACTTTCTTTCCGGAAAAGTGGAAAAACTACTCTTTTCAAAACCGGAAGTAGTAAAAGTATCTTCGAATATCGGCTATTCAAGTTCGAATATAATGAGTGGAGGAAGCAGTGATCAGCACAAATCGGAACTAACGGTTACAATAGTTGATAAAAAAGCAAGGAAGCAAACTGTCGTACAATATGCCGCCAATATAAAAAAAGAAATACTTGCTACGATACCCGGATTAAAAGTAACTGTAGCAGCCGCCAGTATGATGGGTACAAGTCAAGCGCCGATTCAAGTGCTTCTCCGTGGTCCCGATATGAATGAAATTTACAAAGTGGCAGACCAGGTAATGTATTTGATAAAAGATGTACCGGGTATTAACGACATCAGGCTTTCGGTTGAAAAAAGCAAACCGGAAATGCATATATCCTTAGACCGCGATAAAATGTCCATGCTCGGTCTCTCTGTTGCTGATGTCGGTAACACGTTGCAGCTTGCCTTTGCCGGTAATACGGATCTGCAATACTCCGAACTTGGAACAGATTACGATATCGATGTTAAGTTGGATCAATTCGATAGGAAAAAAATTGATGATATCGGGTCAATAACATTTAAAAATTCCAAAGGTGAAATTATTGAACTAAGCCAGTTTGCTAATATTTCCCAATCACTTGGCCCGAATAAACTTGAACGTTACAACAGAATTTCTTCGCTAACGGTTAATGCCGAGGTTTTTGGAAGACCGGTTGGAACGGTTGGTGATGATATTAAAAAACTCATCGCTCAAAATATTCATTCGAATAAAGTTACAATTGATTATATCGGACAGCTTCAGCAACAGTCCGAAGCATTTGGAAGTCTTTTCTTTGCCTTAGCAGCAGCTATTTTACTTGTATATTTTGTAATGGTTGCGTTGTACAATTCCTATTTGTATCCGTTTGTAGTATTATTTTCGCTGCCCGTTGCGCTAATAGGCGCATTGCTAGCGCTTGCGCTTACAGGACAAAACATTTCCGTCTTTGTTTTAATCGGGATGATAATGCTTATGGGTTTGGTTGCCAAGAATGCAATTCTTCTTGTCGACTTCACTAATAAGCTCAAAGAAGATGGGGCAAGTATTCTGGATGCACTTGTTGAAGCAGGCAAAGAAAGATTACGCCCGATTCTTATGACAACCGTCGCGATGGTATTTGGAATGCTGCCGTTGGCAATTTCTTCCGGCGCTTCGTCGGAAAGTAAAAACGGTTTAGCATGGGTAATAATCGGTGGATTGATAAGTTCACTTTTGCTTACATTGGTATTGGTTCCATGCGTTTATTTTACAGCGGAAACTATTAAAACAAAATTATTCGCAAAAAGAAATCACAAAACACCTGAATTAGTTACAGAGGTTGAATAGCATTAGATTAACATTGATGGGGTTTTGGATAAGGACAGGTGGGTTACATTAAATAATATACCTATATGGATTAATAAATACTGCCACGAATGTTTATAGTATATTTAAATAAAGATTTATCTTTAAATTCGATAGACCGGCTAAAAATATTTTTAATAGCGAGAATAAAAACTAAATAAGAAAACCAAATATAGAATATTATTTTGTATGAAATTAATAAAATACTCTTCGCTGTCTTTAAATCGTTTGAAACTCACTTTAGCGACAATAATAGTATTGGCTATAAATATAGCCGGACAAAATAGGTTAGTCTATTTAAAAGGATATGTAAAAGATGCAAACGGTAATACTCCTC
Organism: Ignavibacteriales bacterium; assembly: GCA_003141435.1. Taxonomy (GTDB): domain Bacteria; phylum Bacteroidota; class Ignavibacteria; order Ignavibacteriales; family Ignavibacteriaceae; genus Fen-1301. Next base: position 34,879 of record PLLW01000046.1, on the reverse strand, counting down.
TTAAGGGGGTAAATATTTCTGTCCTAAATACAACGTTTGGTACATCGACCGACAGTCTTGGAAATTATATTTTAAACATAAAGCCCGGAAAATATAAAATTACTTTTAGCTATGTCGGCTACGAAACCCTATTAAAGAATGTAAGCATCACCGAAAACGAAACAAATATTCTATTAAACGCTTCTCTAAAATCAAGCTTTTATGTAATGAACGGTATTACTATCAATGCGAATCGATACTTTGGCACTCAAAGTCCTGACACATTGAAATCTAAAGACATTCAAAACATGCCCAATCTTTATTCCGACATTCTTAGAAGTATAAAAATTTTACCCGGTGTTACATCAAATAACGAGTTATCAAGCACGTATAATGTAAGGGGCGGCAATTTTGATGAGAATTTAATTTACCTGAACGGCTATGAAATTTATCAGCCGTATTTAATTCAGCAGGGCAATGAAGAAAGCCAGTCTATTGTTAACGAAAACATGGTTAACAGTTTGGAATTCTATCATGCTGCATTTCCTGTTCATTATGGAGATAAAATGTCTTCCTCCCTTGCAGTAAATTATTACACTGAAGAAAGCCCTGAACTTGGTGGAGAATTAAATGCTGACTTGTTCAACATGGGGTTAACGCTGCATGATAAAACCGGAAACTTAAACTGGAGGACAGGCTTTCGCTATGCTTATCCGTCTTTGTTTGACAAAACACTACAAACCAAAGGTCAGTATAAACCAAGTTTTGATGATTTTCAATTTCTCGGCTCTTACGACCTACCTAATAACTACCAGGTTCAATTGTTATTTTTAACAGCCAAAAATAATTTTGATTTAATACCGCAGAGTTGGTTTGGTAATTTCCAAACTTCATACCTGGATATTAAGCAAGTAACTTTAAATTTTGATGGTAGTTCTAATTATAAATACAATACAAACTTACTTGGATTAAAATTCTTAGCTCCTTTAAGTGATAATTCCAGTTTAACCACTTCAATTTCTTACTATTCTGATAAAGAACTTAACAACAAAAATTTATCATACGATGTTTATTATTCCAATGATGCCTATAATCCGCAAGATAACATGCGGTACCTTGAGACAGGACATGAAGTTGCTCAAAATTATCTTAACACGGAAAGATTTGAATTAAAATCTGATTACAACTTAAATTATAAAACTCAAACTATCTCTGCGGGAGCAACCCTTAGATATTCAAAAATGGAAAGCTCACTTGATGAATTAACATATTATACAGGTGCTGACTCGGTTTTAAATTTTTCCAGTACCGCAATTCAGAAATTAAATGCCGATTTTAATTCTCTTTCAGCATATATTGAAGACAATATTTTCTTAAACAGCAAGCTAAGCGTTAATGCCGGTTTAAGAGCGTTGAAATATTATTTCAATGGTGAGTTTTTGATTAGCCCGCGTGCAAGCATTTCATACAAGCCCGATACTTCAAATTCATTTAACCTGACCTGGGGATATTATTATCAACCCCCTTATTTTTATGAAACCCGGGATAAAAGTATAACAGACGCAAAATCCTTGTCATCACAAAAGGATGTTCAATATAATTTAAGCTGGAAAAATAATTTTAAAGAAAATGCAATGTTCACTGCGGAATTATTTTATAAAAATTTAAGCAGGCTAATACCTTATTATATTAATGAAATGGATTTAACTTACGGTGATAAAAATAATTATGAGGGGTTTGCATACGGATTGGATTTACAATATGAAGGGGAATTAGTCAAGGGAATGGAAACCTGGATTGGCTACAGTTATTTGAATGCGGAAGAAAAAGAAACACCGGGCAACTTTCCGTATGTAAAAAGCCCATTGGACCAGACACATACAATCAGGATTTTTCTTCAGGATAAGGCAAAGAAACATCAGAACTTTCAAGTCCATACATTATTTCTATTTGGTACGGGCTATCGCATTTATCCGATGATTAGTGTACCTGGTGCAACTCCGGGGTCATACCAGGTTGTCCCAAATTATAATGTTACTGAAGAATATCCGTTTTATTTCAGAGTTGATATGGGACTAACATTTGAGTTTAATATCTTTGATAGAAGAAATATTGTTTTTACTGTTGATGTATTAAATGTTTTCAACAAATACAATATTACTTCATATTCATGGTATCATGTTTTTCCTGAAACAACACAACCCGTTCCCTTACCAAACATCCTATCGCCAAGATTTTTTAATTTAGGTTTTAAGTTAAATTTCTAATAGGAGAACTATAGATGAACTTTTGGGAAAGCAAAAGAGAATAAAACCTCAAATTTAAGCGAAAAGCGAAGATTTGAGGTTTTTTAGTTTCTATCTCCCCTATTTATTCTTATTACTATCATCTCCGATAAGTTTTAAATAAAATATACTCATACTAATAACTAAAAAGAGTTTATTATATCAGCGGAATATCAAATCCTACCGTATTTGTCCAGCTTTTCCTGTTTGGGATTGTAGGAGTACCTGTCACCGCAAAAAGCACAAGTACATCCTTATAATCCGACAGAAATTTCTTTTCATCTCCAACCAGTTTAACCTTCATATTGTACTTTGATTCACCCTTCTCCCTTAGCATACTGATATCATCCTGATTTATTGAAATAGATCTGGAGGTACTTGAAAATGCACTACTGTCTTTCATTTTACGATTATACATATAAATAAACATATGAAGTTTAAGAGGAGGTTTTATTAATCCATATACATCGAATGTAAAACTCAAAGTAAAGTCCTCAAGCGATATATCAGGGATATATAAGTTTAGCCCCTTATGTGTGATGAAATTTTTAATAGTTAAATCTCCCTCATATGCTAAAGGCATATTATATTTAATTAGTTTTTGAAATTCATTCATTCCCTTTAATTTAGAGTGGCTCCAGATTTCTTTAAGCTCCGGAATTTTAATTGTTTCCTTTGCTAATTTTACCACTGATGCAAAGTTACTTCTCCCGCTTACAGCCTTTTTTGACCTGCTCTTTTTATGCTTTTTGGCGTGAGTCTTGAAAAATGTTTCCCCCTTGATTGTATAAAATTCAATATCCCCTGCAAGCCCACTTATATTAGTCTTACCTCTTTTCTTTTCTAACTTGCCCATAATTACTCCGTTTTTCTTACAGAAAAATTATTGTTCCCCTACTGAATCGAGCGCGTCTCGAGCGCATTTGCAGCGCAATTCCTTGCTTGCACATAGTTCAATTTATATATACAGTACATATAACGAACCAACTGGTACTATATTTCCCCCATTTCATTTTCTCGCCCATACTATTCCTTCTCATTCCCCATACGATTGATTATTGCCATAGTTTCCATACTTGTTGTGGTTACCTTCCTGATTAGTTCTATTACCTCTTCTTTATGATCAGCAAAGCGGTAACTATTAAATTTCTCTGTTCTAGTTCGATCTATAGATATTTGTACAGTTATTGTGTTCATTTCAATCCAATATTTTCCACTGCGTATAATGGATATACTTCAATTGAGTCATAAGTTGAAAAATTCTCATTTGAAATCCTTATTCCTTGTGAAAGTTTTTTTTCTTCCAAAAATAAAAAAAGACTTTGCATAGATCCCTTTGTCCCGGATTTAACTTCAACCGGTACTATTTTATTCGAAAGCGGCAGAATATAATCAACTTCAGCATTGCTGTTTCGTGACTCTCTATGCCAATAGTATAGGTATGGAGTCTGATAGCAAGATGACACTTTAATTAATTCGAGCCCTGCGAACTGTTCCGAAACATTACCCTTATTGATGGCGTCGAAATTTTTTGATAATAGAAAATCAGCTAGGTCAAGATTCATAATCCGCTGAAAAATTCCGGTATCAAATAGAAGCATTTTCTGCTTCTGCAAATTAGCCTCTGCTCCCAAAGGTATCCCATTAGCAGAACTATGAGTGACCGGAATAACGAGACCTGCATTAATAAGCAGCTGTATTGCTTCTTTAATTTGTTTATGATTTGCCTGTATACATGCTTTCTTATATACAAATTTTTGTCCGGCTTGAGATACAACAGATTGGAACACTTCAATCAATCTGGAAACCGGCGCCCGCTTTTTATATTTAGCAAAATCTGCCTGAATAGAAATAATTAAGTCATCAAGCAGCTGCTGGCATTTATACAAATCCCCGGTTTCAAAATAAGTAGCTGCCACCTCTGGCATTCCACCGAGGCAAATAAATTTTTGTACTAGTTCTATTAATCTATTATGTAGAACTCCATTAATTGGTTTAGTGGGGTTTGATTGTTTTATAATTTCAAGTAATTGAAACTCTCCTGCACCAGCTAGAAATTCGGAAAAACTCAAAGGATACATAAACATGGAACGAATTCTGCCCACACCGAATGTAGCCATTTCCTGAAGTGCAAATTCCAGTAATGAACCGGCAACTACTAAGTGAAGTTTTGGCATTTTTTCGTAAAAAAAACGAAGTGAGGCTATTGCCCTTGGACATTCCTGTATTTCGTCAAAGAATAGGAGTGTTTTTCCCGGTATGATGCTGGTCTTTAAAATGGCAGATAAATTTTCGCAAATAGAGATGGGTGAAAGATCTTCTTCAAAAAGAGATTTAAGCCGGGGGCTTTCTTCAAAGTTGATTTCAACAAAGCTTTCAAAAGAATTTCCAAATTCTCTGATTGTTTTAGTTTTGCCAACCTGCCGCGCTCCCCTTATTAAAAGGGGCTTGTGGTTACTCTCTTCTCTCCATTTTTTTAACTCGGTATCTGCTTTCCTATTAATGTACACACAAACTCCATTAATACAAGGCAATATTAGTATATATATTATCTAAATCCAAAGCAATAACATGATGAATATTACATAAATCCAAGCCAATTACATATCGAAAGGCTTAAATTCAACAAAAATTACATATTTTAGGTCTTTAGTACAATTGCTTTAATTACTATTCCTTTTCAAGTTCCATCTGGGAGATTATTTCCATTGTTTCCATACTAACCGTGGTTACTTTTCTAATGAGTTCTATTACCTCCTCTTTATGATCCGCAAACCTGTAACAATTGAATTTCTCTGCTATGGTGGGATCTTTGGGTTTCTTTTCTTTGTACTGGTCTAATATCCATTCAATTGCAGACCGATTCCCCAGTTTGTAATCCCACGCCTCTTTTGGAATTCCCTTTAACGTTGTTATATCATCAAGTTCGATTGTCCCTGCGGTCTTATCAGCTCTTAATTTAACTTTGATTCTCGGTTTCATTCCAAACATTGGTTCAGGTTCTTTAACCTTTGGAACGAATTCCTTCTGTTTCTGTTTCTTCTCAACAGCCTTTATATCAATACGTTTTAATGCGAATGGCTTTTCCTCTTCATAGTTGATATGAAGTTTCATTAACTCCTTTCCCCACCTTGCCCATTTCCAAAAGTCCTTATAAAATGGTACACGCGGGAATTCTCTTTTAAGATTAAGTTCATACTTCTTTCGATAGGCAGGATTATGCAGAACTGCATAAGTGTAATTGAAAATATCTGCCTTAGTAATTTTCTTGTCTTTATATTTATTCCAGAATTGCTCAAGTCCCCAATCGGTAATATTCTCTACACGCTCTCCATCTTTAGCATATACATAATGTGGAAGACAATTTGCATCTCCATTGAAATGAAGGTCTACTAACAAGTTGGATGCGAGAATATTAAAAGTTTTCGAGGAAGTCACACCTGAAAAACTAATAATGTCATTATTTGCTAGCAAATCATTTCCAAAAATATCATTATGATTTTGAGTTAATCGATCACTTAAAAGATTCGCTGAATAATAATAATGCTTAATAAAGGGGCGGTAATTCACCTGAATAATTAGACTATCTTTATATACAATTTTTTGATTTCTCTTAAATACGCTTTTTAAAGATTCGCTCCATTTAATTGTCCCATTCCAAGTAGAATCATTATTAGTCAACAAATGATTGAAGTGACCAATAAAAAATAACATCTTCTTTTTTAATGTTTTTTTATTAAAGTCATATACCCATTCATCCCGGTTAGTAGAAACTCCTAATGAAGAAAATCTAAAAATCGATTGTTCGCTTTTTTTGCCTATGAGTGGCAATAAGCTATCCCAATCATTATTTTCAGAAAGGTTAATCCAATTATTATTTTTATCAGGAGTAATACTATCAAAAGTAGTAGTCTTAAGATTATTGTTCCTTAGCCAATCCAGTTTTATCTCCTTCCTCCATTCATCCTGCATCGACATATAATAAATCTTGCACTTCCCTTCCTGCATTTCCTTCTTCACCAAAAACATTAATGCTACACCGGTTTGAATTCCGAAAACATTGTGCGTTGTTCCGGCAATTTTTGGATTTACCCTTACATCGCTTTTTGTATCAATTATGTAGCATTCAGAAAAATCATTTTGAATACATTTTCTGAATCCATCAAATGTCCTGCTATCAATAAAACTTCTATTAGTTACAAATGCAAGTATCCCATTATTATCTATTCTGTCTGAAGCCCAGCGATAAAAGCGTGTATACATATCATATAATTTTGTTTTTTGAGCTGAGCTTTCTCTTATATAGGAATCTTTTATCCTTTCATCAACTAATGGATATTCTCTGTTCTTATTATTCTCATTCTCGTTTTTCTGATTAGCATTATATGGCGGGTTCCCGATTATTACAGATATCTTCTTTTCATTCTGTTTTTTTATCCTTAAAGCATTTTCAGAACTAAATCCAAACAACTGCTGTTGATGACCAGAGTACTTTAAAGCCCCGGTGTTATCAAGCGTATCCACAAAACATAAATTCGGAAATTCCTCATAAATTCCCATCTTCTGCTTATATGTGTATTCAATATTCAGGTTAGCCACATAATAAGGAAGTATCGCAACCTCATTTGCATGTATCTCATTTTTGTATTTATAAAGCAGATACTGTTTGGGGATGTAATCAATAATATCGCAGATAAAAGTGCCGGTTCCTGTAGCCGGGTCAAGTATCTCTACATTCTTATCGGCAAGAGTTTTCCCAAAATGCTTCTGTAAAAGATAATCGGTACTTTCAATCATGAAATTAACAATCTCATTTGGAGTGTAAACAACGCCAAGCCTGTCAGCCGCTTTAGGATTATATGTTTTATAGAAGTTCTCATAAATAACCTTCAGGAACTTCTGCTTTTCATGGTGATCAGCCATATTGCGGGCATTATTGCTTATAACCGAATAATAATGTTTGATCCCTTCAAGAGTATTCCTTCGGGTTTCACCTGTAAAGAATGTCCCGATTACATTTTCAAGTTCACGGGCAATATTGTTCTCTCGGTGGAAATGGGTTTCATCAAAAACGGCATTAAATATTTCTTCAGTTAAGATATGCTGAATTATCATTTCCCTCACGTCATCGGGAGTAAACTCAGGATTGATCTCCTCTCTGCAATGCTCAAGGAATTTATCTCGTGCTTCTACATAACCTGGATTTGTTTTCCCCTGCTTAATCATTAGTTCACGCAAAGCTTCAAGAATATTCGGCAGGTCTTCCTTAAATTTTAATAACGCTTCTGTGAATTCTTTTACCTGTGGGTGTTCAAAACTAATAAACTGATTAAGGATTTCATCAAGTTTATCCCTGTCATTCATATTTACGCGCGCAACTGTCTGCCCATGCTGGATAAGGATAGCTGTCTGCCCATCCTCGAATATAATATTTGTAAGAGGATACCCTTTCTTGATCTTGGTATCTATTTCCTCATCAATGCTATCCTTTTCGTCCTTGCTTTCCCAATAACCATAGTCTAACCGCAAAGCATTCTTTAACGTGCCATCCGGTTTTACTTTTGAACCCTTAGTCCCCATAATAGCTAGTTCAGGTATCAGAAGAAGGTTTTTCTTATCAGCGTAATGATTGAGAAGGTCTTTGAATGGATCCCTTATGCTTAATTCATTTTTGGAGCCGCCGTATTGAACAATACGGTTCCGTTTGTTGTAGTATTGATTAATTAATTGAATTGACATAAAAACCCGCTAGAACCATTCCTTCCATTATAAATATATTAAGGAAAACTCTATTGATTTATAAACTTAATACAAAAATAATGAATAGTTTGATTTACAGCCAATGTTTTTCTCGAATTAACAGAAATATTTAGTTTCTATGCTTATTTGACTATTTAGAAAAAACACCTGTTATCAGTTTTTCTGACCAACCAAGTATTTTTCATATTATAGAAGTAACTTTTTCAGCATTTTACCGTCTAAATTTATAAAAGATTATCAGGAGAAAATGATCATGAACAAATTGCTTCTTTTTGCCTCTGTAATTTTCATGGCAACATCTTCTTTTTCATGCACTATGGACAACTCATATTTTGATGACCAGAACTTACAGGTTCTGCAGGAAAAAACATTTCAGATAAATCAGGGAAAAACCTTAAAGCTGGATGCATCATCCGGAAATATAGAAATTTCAACATGGGACAAAAATGAAGTTTATATTAAAATTTTGGGGAATGACCGTGCAAAGGAAAAGACTAAATTCAAATTCCATAACGATGAGAATACGGTGGAAGTAACCACAAAAATAAAGGACAGTTTCTTTGGATGGAATAGCGGAATAAGATTGAAATTTGAGATAAAGGTGCCAAAAAACTTTAATCCTGAAACATATACATCAGGAGGGAACATAAAGCTGGAGGGATTAAACGGAAATCCTAATTTGAAAACATCCGGGGGAAATATTTACGTAAGGAATTCATCAGGTAATATAAGGACTAATACATCCGGGGGTGAAATAAGAATAGAGAATGTTTCCGGAAGCATGAAGCTTGCTACTTCAGGTGGAAATATTTCAGCAAACAATTTTAATGGGGATTTTGATGCACATACCTCCGGCGGAAATATAAAATTGGCAGGGAATGATTCTAAGATCTATGCTGAAACTTCAGGAGGTGATATTAAATTAGACTATAAGGGGCAAAACAAAGGAATTGAGCTAAATACATCAGGCGGAGATATTAAAATAAATTTACCTGCAGATTTTAGTGCAGCGGCCAGGTTATTGAGTTCAGGCGGGCGTATTTCATGCGATTTTAAGGGAAACAATGCGGAAAGGATATCTTCGAACAAATTCGAAGCGGATATTAATAATGGGGGTAATCATCTTTACGCCAAGACATCCGGCGGTGATATAAAAGTTTCGAAAAAATAAAGATTAAGCGTTCTCTCTCCACATAATGCAGCCCGCAGCTAGTTGATAGTTGCGGGCTGTGTTGCTTTTTATACGGAAAAAGGATAGTTTTCTATGATTAGGTTCACACATTCATTCTTTTGGATGTTGAATTATTCTATTAATTAAGTAAATATTAATTTCTTAGAAATAATACGGGATTTATAAATGAAAAAAAGCTTAGCGGTTTTCTTTCTTTCTTTTTTTCTCCTCCTTATAGGATGTTCAAAAAACAATACGATTACTAACCCAACCTCTATTTCAACAGGGGGCATCAATTTCAAATTTGATCCTGCTTCAGTTCCAACAGGAGTAGTCGTAATTTCAGCTACACTATCCAGGACAAATTTTACAACAATAACTACAAATCTAAATCTTTTATCAGACTCAACGGGTGATGTTACGGTTCCGGCTGTTCAAGTAGGGACCTGGCATCTGAAGGTTGATGCAAAGGATAATAATGGGACAATAATTTATACTGGAGAGACTGACGTACTTGTCCAGGAAAATGTTGTTGTTCAATTAAATTTAACTCTTAATCCAGTATCATCAGGAACAGGGACAATATATATATTCGTTAAATGGGGGACTAACAACAGCACACAATGGATTGATTATGGAGGGAATCCAGTTCAGACAAAAAATAATAATCCTTCAAATCCGAATGGAGTTAACACAGCAAAAATAATTTATGATAATGGTATTTATAAAATGTGGTATGACGGGATATACAATTCTGCCGTCGCCAGTGTCTGGTATGCTGAATCTCAGGATGGTCTTAATTGGAACACTATTGGTTCCAAGCCTGTACTTTCGAAAGGAGATTCAAGTGCATGGGATGGATATTCGATAGCTGTTTCTGCTGTTATAAAAGTTGGCAATACGTATAAAATGTATTATACAGGTCATCAAAATTATTCAGAAGATGTTAGAACAGGGATTGCCCTTTCAATAGATGGCATTAATTGGGTAAAAAATAGTACTCCGATAATAGGTATTACCGCTGGTTATTATCATTTTAATTTTACAGATGTGGTTGTAAAAGACAGCATTTATTATGGATATTATTGTTGTTCTACATCGCAAAATACTACAAATGGAGTAATAATTGGCGTTGCAAAATCAATTGACGGTTTATTCTGGGAAAGGCAAATAGTATTTAGTGCAACCCTACCATGGGAATCAGGCAGTGTAGCGTTTCCGACTGTTATTTATGACAGTGGTATTTTCAAAATGATATATCAGAACACAATCGGCACCGGCTTTGGTATGGCAACTTCAACTGATGGAATTCATTTCACGAAATCCGATAATCCTATATTCACCCAATCAAACACAATTAACGGTCGCTGTTCGATCTGGTATCCCAACTACAGAAAATTTAACAATGTTTCTTACCTGTTTTATACTGGGGAGAATTCTTCAACTGAACAATCCATTCGTGTAGCCAGATATTTTAATGATTAAAATATTCGACAATTAAAGTAGTTAATAGCCCCTTTATATTATTTTGTTAATTCCCTATTGAGATATAGGGATAAGTTTTATACCTTTATTAATAAACATTACAACCTTTATGAAAAAATTAATATATAACTATGTAAATGATGATGATCTGCTTCGTATTACCAATAAAATAAAGGAATATGAAAAGCTTACGGCAGGCGAAATTTGTGTGAGCATCAGGGAGCGTAAATCTTTTTTACAATGGAGAAAGACAGTTGATGAACTTGCAAAAAGGGAATTTGCAAGATTGGGGATAGGTAAAACGAGAGATAAAACGGGGATTCTTATATATATGATTTTGAAGGAAAGACAATTCTATATCCTTACAGATTCCGCAATTAATGATAAAGTTACTGAAAACACCTGGCATAAAATAAAGGACGGTATGCAGGAGTTTTTTATTAAAGGGATGTTTGCAAAGGGAATTATACACGGGGTAGAGGAAACAGGAAAGGTTCTTGCGGAACACTTTCCTGTAAAGCCGGATGACACAAATGAAATTCCGGACGAAGTTATTATAAATTAAAGTTCTTAATTATTTAAATGCGGGAGCAGTTTTTCTTTAATAGTTTGTTTGGGCACTGCACCGATTACACCGTCAACTATATTTCCATCTTTGAAGATACCTAATGTGGGGATGCTGCGAATACCATACTTAATTGCAATTTCCTGGTTTTCATCTGTATTAACTTTAACAACTTTAAGTTTTCCGGTGAGCTCTTCTGCTAATTCCTCAACCACCGGAGAAACCATGCGGCAGGGACCACACCAGGGAGCCCAGAAATCTACCAATACGGGGAGATCTGATTTAAGCACTTCCTGATCAAAATTAGTGTCCGTTCCTTCAATTGTATATTTCATAAATTATCCTTTTTTTAATGGTAAGATGCTTAGAATCAGAAAAAGATTCTTAAATGAAACTATTTTTTATTTGTCGAAATTCTGAGGACTGTATATAGGGGACAGAAATTCAGACCGGCAGTTACCAAAGGTATCAATCCGATAAGTCCCCACCAACTTTGTAAGAATATACCTACAATAATTATCGCTATCCCAAGAATGATACGGATATTGCGATCAGCGCTTCCAACATTTTTCAACATAACATGACTCCTTTAATTATTTTAATTTTTATTCTATACTACGATTTGTTCAAAAGTTTGTTTAATACGGATACAAATTCAGATTTCGGAACCAACCCAATATGGTTATCAACAATATTTCCATTTTTATCAATGACAAATGATGTTGGAATCGATTCAACTCCTCCATATGATTGAACTACTCCAGCATTCGCATAAGCTACCAGATAATTTATTCCCATCTGCTGGGTAAATGGTACAACATCACGCTTTGTATCTGTATCCATTGATATTCCTATGACAACTACATCACTACCATATTCTTTCTGTATTTCTATAAGGTCGGGGATTCCTCTGCGACATGGAGGGCACCATGTAGCCCAGAAATCTACTATCACTACTTTTCCCTGATAATCAGATAGTTTTATACTTTTATTGCCCGTAGAGGTCAATGTAAAATCAGGGGCTGGTTTGTTCAAAGCAGCAGTTTCTCCCGGAGCATACGCCAGGTTTACCTGCGGGGAATTTTCATTTGATGTGTTTTTACCGCAATTCGAAAAAGAAATTGCTAAAACAAGAAGTATTGGGAATATTACTTTATTCATATTTTATTCCAGTTATATTAGAAAAATTGTGTAAAAAGAATACTATGGGTGAGATGATAAATTTGGGATTTGGATTCAAATTTTATAAAAACGCAGGTATAAGCAGCACTTCTAAAGAAAGGGAACTAAAAGTATATCCTTAATTGGTCAGCCCAAGGAACTTTAATAATCTTTCGTGTGCCCCTTCAGGAAGTTCTACATTGTAATTTTTATAGAATTGAATTGTGTCTTCTACTGTTTTGAAATAATTACTGCAATTATCGCAGTTATTCAGATGAACTTTTATAGCAGCACATTTGGGTGAGTCGAGTTCTTCGCCAAGATTCTCACAAATATGTTCCATTACATCCTTACAGATTATTTCATGTTTTTTCATAATTAAACTTCTCATTAAGTTCATTTCTTAAAAATGCGCGTGCTCTATGTAACCGGGATTTAACAGCAGGTACAGATAGATTACATATTTTTGCTGTTTCCTCTGAAGATAAACCCTCGACATCCCTCAGTAAAAAAACAACCCGATAATCGGGGTGAAGCTTTGCAATTGCATAGTCCAGGAACTCTTTTAATTCCTTATCCTCGGCTATTTTATCAGGAGTAACTTTCCAATCCATAAACTTCTTTTCATTAATAACTCCTTCCTCGTCTTCAAAGGAAGTATAAGCATGTTTTGATTCAGTCCGTGCCAACATTAAACAATGATTTGAAACAACAGTATATAGCCATGTTGACAGTTTCGAATCTCCTTTGAACTGTTTAATATTCTTTATCATACTAAGGAAAGTTTCCTGCATAGTATTTTCGGCACGGTTCTTATCCCGGCAGATTTTGAAGGAAAAGTTATAGACTGTGATTTCATACTTTTTAACCAACTCTTCCAGGGATTTCTTATCACCGAGCTGAGCCTGTTCAATCAGTTTTATTTCTTCCATCTTCTTTGATGCTGCAAATTGTATATGGTTTCAAAAATAAAATATACAAAATAATTAGATTTTTCGGTGCTTTAATTGAATCTCTTTACAGATTATAACATCTAACCCTTAAAAAACAGGATAATTTATGGATACAGGCAATGATAGGGCTTTTGTTTGTATTTCCATCAAAGAAGAAAAAGGAAAAAGCTGATGAGAACAATAACCAGGCAGGATGAAATAGAATTTATTCTAAAGGGAATCCCAGAAGCTTTACATTATCTAATGGAAAAAGGAGTATGCGGTATTAGCTGCGGAGAACCGACCTGGGGCATACTGGAATCTGCTGCAAAAGAAAAAGGATTAACAGATTCTGAAATTGATAATCTAGTAAATGATTTGAATAATTTTTTAGTAAAGTAATTACTCAGCAACCGCCTAAAATACGTTTCACTTGCTGCTTTTCCCCGGAAGAATGTTTGAGTTTATTTTCTTTCATTAAAACAGGCATTACCTGGTTTGCGTTTGTACGGAAACGAAATGTATCAACATCATTCCTGTTTACTTTTCCAGTAGGCATTACAAATTCAAGGATATCCTTTCTAAATTGATTAAACCCTCCTTTGAGCACCAGTATATTGCTATATCCTAATTCGCGCGCAAGGATAGCTCCTTTTTTAGCTGTCAATTCATCATTTGCAATAAAAACATTCTTCTTATCTTTCAACGATAGTAATTTGTAAGCGTCTTTTTCAAACATATTTTCTAAATCAAAACGCGTTGATTGAGGAAGACCAAGTGAATCAAATTCTTTCTGGGAACGGAGATCGATTATCTGCAAATTCATATCCTTATCAATTAACCTAAAAGCCAATTCATCTGAAGTCATTTCCTCAATATTAAATGATGAAACAAAGCTGCTGTTTGCTAATTCCTTAAGCATATATTCTCTTTTATCAGGAAGTACAAAAGCCGTTAGACCTATTATTATTGCAAGTCCTGTCAGCCCTAAATAAACCTTTGATAAATGAAATCCTTTACCAGTTTTACCATTCACTCTTCTTTCAATTGCAGCAGTAAACCAAAAAGCAGCCACAGCAATGAATGTTAGTAAAAATGCAAAAAGAGATTGAGAGATTCCGAGAGTTTCAAACATTTGGACATTACCCCAGGATGCAGCTTTATACAAACCTTCGAACATTGGATATCCTTCAGCAAAAGCAAGAATTCCTAAAAATGATCCAACAACGAATATCATTCCATCAATTTTACCAATGGCTGCGGCACAGACGCTAGTACCCGGACAAAATCCTCCTGTTACAAAACCTAAACCCATAATTATTCCTCCAACAATTGCAGACCAAAGAAATGTTGGATTGATATAAATAAGTTTTACATCCAATAAACCAAAATGAGCAAGAGCAATAACTCCAAGCATGGCAGTAACGCCGGCTGTAAAAAATACTCTCAGGACGGTAAAATCATAGCCGTAGAATAATCCTACTAGTTTTTTGGATGTTGAAAATCCTGCCTGTTCCAATGCAAATCCAAAGCCAATACCTACAATTAAGGCAACTATAAAATTCAGTTGACTCCCGATTACTTCGGGTACTAATGGTCCCATTAATAATCTCCTTTATTAGATAACCAGAGTTTTCTAAAAAAATACGCGAATGCATATGCGCCACCAAAAATAGCTATCATAGTTATGATACCTCCGGTAGACATAACGGCCATACCGCTTAATGCCGCACCGCTAGTACAACCTCTTCCAAGCTCTGCACCAAATCCAAAAAATGCACCGCCCGCTAAAGCCCCTACTATCCTTACTTTAGCACTTGTTCCAGGGGCATGCTCAAGAGTAAACTTAAGACGATTAGAAATCAGACCAGAAATAAATGCTCCAATTACAACACCTATCATTTCAAATATCAACCAGTTCATAAGGGGATTACCAGGATGTTCTTCGCCGTATTCCTTATAAAACTTCAGGTTTCCTGTATGCGATGGCGCAACAGATTCAACAGAGGCGACGACAGCGCTTTTAACTGCTCCACTGGCACCCAAACCTCTGCCGGTTATATAAATGGTAGCTAATAAAACCAATCCCAGCAGGACGCCTGCTAAATAAGGATTCATATATTTAGAATTATTCATTTGTTACCTCAGGTTTAACTTTTTCAGCTATACTTTCTGAATTTATTTTTTTGATATCAGTAGTTTCTTCAGTTTCCAGTTCTTCATAACCTGTTATCATTGCTTTAAGATTAGAGGTTACAGTTGTTCCAGTAGTAATTAAATAAAGATGCACGATAATAAAAGCAAGCAACAGAAATGCTCCGGCTGTATGAAAAAGGGCGATTACTTTAATAGAACCGATATTCATTCCGACGATGCTGCTATTTTGGGGATAGCGGTAAAACATGTAGAGGAGTCCAGAAATTACCATGGTGGGAATTACAAGAATTTTTAATCCCAGGTAAACTAATTTCTGAAGAGGATTCAATTTGCTCAATACTGTTTTTCTGGTAGGGTGTGGTGCATTGGAAAATATTCCCAAGAGATAATAGTTAATCTGGGCTTTTAAATTGCGAGCTGTTGGGAGATATTGCCTCCATTCACCAGTGGAGAAATGCCAAAATATTGCAAAAATGATCAGGATAATAAATGCATAGGCAGCAATATTATGATATTTAACTGCATTCTGATAACCAAAGAAACTGATTGACCCATGAATTTCAAATCCTGTCATTGCCAGGAAAAATATTATTATTGCCTGCATCCAATGCCAGAATCGTTCAAATGATCTATAGATATAAACTTTTTTCTGCATGCTAAGCTCTTTTTCTTAATTTACGTTTTGAAATAATTCTTATTGTCCCATGAATAAATATCCCCAATAAAGAGAATATTAGAATTCCTGTTCCTACTGTATCAATAAAAGGGCTATAATCTCTTGCCGGCATATAGAAATCTGTCAGATTTGCCAAACGACTGTTTTCACGGGAATGACATTCAGTACATTTGACAGTATTTTCTTTGGAAGAGACCATATGATTTATTGGCCAGTACATTTCAGTCTTAATAAAAGAAACTTTACCACTGAACGGAAGATTAGCATCCTTCATCCCTACTGCAGAAGCCGTCTGCCAATCAAAATCTTTCCAGAATGCGCCTTCACCTTTATTATCTGCAAAGAGCTTTGGCTGGATAAGCATCTTATTCAGAGGATCAAATGGTTGTATAGCCCTATGAATTTTTACCGGAATAATCTTAGACTCCTTATCAGGATAAGAACCGTTCAGGGTATTTAATACCAATGGTTTTGATGGATCTGAAACTGTATCCCCCAATAAATAGTGCTCTGCTGTTCCATTAAACCAAATATATTCCGGTTCAAGATTTTTCCCCCACTTGAAACTCCCTTTAATAGACAAATAAGTATGGTTTCCTTCTTTATCATCAACCTCAAAAGGCTCCCCATTTTTTAATTTCCCGGCAGCAGACCAGTCCCAATCTGTGTTTGTTTCGTTTACTTTAGCATAAACCGGAATATGGCAAGTCTGGCAAGCAACTTTTAAAGTATGTTTGTTTAAAATAGCATCCTGATGAGGATTATCTGAATGACATGATTCGCAAGTTGATCTATTCCGATTCATAGAGGCCATAGAATAAATTTCTCCAGTTATCACATGCTTTTCTGTTTTATGGCAATCGACACATTGAAGGTTTGTCCCTTCACTATTCATATGAACATCTACATCCCTTGAGGGATCAAACATTGATTTCTCTAAATCCCCATGTTTAACATTATTTCCACCACCGCCAAAGAAATGGCAAACTCCGCAATTCGATCGTTTGGGCTCACCAACATGCTGTGCAATATTATTGAAATTCAATGTTGTAACGGGTGCCCCTCCCATTTCAGCGGCTTTAGCATAAGTTTCCGTGTTATCATGACATACCAGACAATCAACATTTCTGGGATCAGTAAAGGAAAAAATCTTGTCGGTCATACCAAATCCTATATGGCATTTGGCGCAGCTCTTTTCATTTCCTTCAACACCGATGCAGAAATTATTTATAGCATTCTTTTTACCAAGATAGACAACTCCACGTCCTTTAATATATTCCGGACTCTCCCAATTCCAATGGTTTGACTGCATAACTTCCTTTGCTCTTTCAGTATGGCAGGATATGCATGCTTCAGTAATTTCCTGCGGGGAGTTAAACTTTTTTTGAAGGATTGCAAATTTAGTATGATCAACAGAAGGAGTAATTTTATTTGATAGTTTTTCTTTTAATAATACCAGTTTTGTTGGTTCGGTTTCTTTTGAGGATAAATAACTTATTGTGCCTATTATTATTAACCCTATGAGGACCAGGGATAAAACTATTTTTTTCATATAATTTTTCTATTTACTTATTGAATTTTATGTTTCTATTTTATTGGATTTACTTAGAAATTGATTTAATTAATTCTTTTACATTGTTGCATTCGGAATATTGTGAGTATACGATGCAGTCCCTGCAATTTTTTGTACCACAAACATTAAGGTTATGATTATAAGTCCAGCAGGGTGAATTCGAACCATTGAAAGAGCCGCATTTCTCTCTTTCCTTTTTTGTGCATTTTACAATATCCCAGCATGGGATCATCGAATAAATAGTTTTAATACCATTGATACTTATTTTTTTCTCCTTAATTTCATTCCGGATACAATTTATTCTATCTATATCCTCCTGCGAATATAATCGTTGGTTCGACTCTTTTTTGAATGGAACTATTAACCCCTCACGCTCATACATCCTTAGGGTATGGACTGAAATATCAAGAATTTTGGCAGCAGCACTAATTGTGTAGATTGGAATATCTTTAGCAGCTTTAGGTTCGGTCATTTTATATATTTACTATAGTTGATATTTATAAATATCAACTATTAGGCCAGTTCCAAAGATTTAATTAAAGTCAATTTTCAAATTGTCAGTATATGGATTTATTATTTTTGATAATATTATCTCTTTATTTTAAGAAAAATAAAAATGCTCAAAATGGCTGTTATATTGAATCCTTTCTAAAGAATATGCATCATATTTGGTAATCGAATAAGGAATTAATTTTCATAATGATGATTTTACTCTATGTATTTATCGGAATGATAGACAATGTTTATCTTGGCGCAAAACCAAAAGAATTTCTGGAAAGACTTATAACCAATTACAATTTAGCACCTGTGAAATAATCATTTACTGAGAATAGTTATGGGAACAAAAACAGCTTATTTAAAACGACTAAAGGGAATTACCTTTGTGGGGAAGACTGATTCCAACCATTGGATAACAATGGACGGGCCAGAGGAATTTGGTGGCAGCAATGCTGGTATACGCCCTAAGGAACTCCTTCTGCTTGCTCTTGCTGGATGTACTGCCAGTGATGTAGTTGCAATACTAACTAAAAAAAGAACTCCGCTTGATGATTTTGAGATAAATATTAAAGCAGACATATCAGATGAGCATCCACAGGTTTTTACAAAAATTGACCTAGAGTATGTCTTTTATGGGAAAGATCTTAACACAAAGGATATTGAAAGAGCAATTGAACTTTCACAGACTAAATATTGTGCAGTAACCGCAATGCTTGAAAAAGCTGTAGAAATAACACATTCTTACAGAATTAATTAATCTTGATTGGGGGCAATTAATAAATCGTAGAACCAACCATCATACCAATGTGTTTTATTTTCAGCCATTATTATATGGTGTCAGGTTAAATATTTAATTATTTCTATAGGGTGTTTAATAAGAGCATGGGAACCACATCCTTCTAATTCATTGGGTTGGAATCCCCATAATGCCCCCACAGGAAACATTCCGGCTGAAAGAGCGGTTTGAATATCGACAACAGAATCTCCCAGGAAAAGAAATTCTGCCGGAGGGATATTCAACTTTTCAGATATATACAATGCACCTGCAGGATCAGGTTTTAAGGGAAAAGAATCGTTTGCACCAAGCATGACTTCAAAATTCCATTCAGGTAGTAATTTATATATACAGTCTATTACTAACTTATCGGGTTTGTTGGAAAGGACAGCCATTATTATTCCTTTTTTAGAAAGCTCATCCAACATTTCAATTATACCGTTATATGGAAGGGTCTTTTTATCGTAGTTATTGCTATAATCTTTTCGAAATGTATTAAGATAATTCTGAACAGAGTAATTATCACGTTTATCAGGAGGTAAAGAGTTATATATTAATGATTTTATTCCGTGACCAATAAAACTCCGAATTTTTTCTTCGGTATGATCAGGAAAACCTTTATCAGACAAAATACGATTTACAGAATCAGTTATATCTCCAAGAGTATTAAGAAGTGTTCCGTCCAAATCGAATATTATTGCATTATAGGACATAGCTGACCATTATATTTTTTTAACAGATGAGTCTCTATAAAAAGTTAATACCGATTACTTTATAAAATTCTTGTTAAAAGAATTTATTTGTATAATTTATAAAGTATAAGGTTTGTTAATTTAATAATTTCAACTTTTTTGAATCCTGCTTTTTCAGCTAATTCCTCAAAGAATGAACTTTTTAATCTATGTTTAAGGGGTGGACCAAAGTCTTGTTCAAGATATTCCCATTCAAGGATTGAAACTTCTTTTTTGGCTATCCGGTACGCCTCTTTAATGGATAGTAAGTAATTATCAACCTCATGAAAAACCAGACCCATAAAAACGAGATCGAAAGAATTGTCCTTGAATGGAACCTCCTCGGCAGAAGCTTTACGGATATCAATATTCGGAAGAATATTTTGAGTGGCTGTAATCATTTCCGGATTAGGATCAATTGCAGCAACACTCAATCCCCGTTTGCCAAATTCTTCTACAAAAAGACCGCTACCGGTTCCGATATCCAGAACAGAAACTATATCTCCGTTTATTAGACAGTTGTCAACCACACGATTAACTTCAAGCCATGAAACTCTTTCGGGTGACCTTAGAGGGTCTGCTCCCCTATTATATACTCTATCATTCATATTATTTTTTCCCTTTATTTAAGATACCACATCAATCCGAGAACTGCACCATATATTGTTGAAATATATGGATTTGAAGAAATAGGACATGAACCTGTTCTGTAGCCAACCAAACGGTAGTAGCCAAAGCCTAATAATCCACCGCCCAATATATAAATAATCATACGAAAAGTGATCAACTCAAACATTTGTATATTTTTTTAGTTTAGGTTAAGTAAAAGGCCGCCCATGATTTGAGAGCAATCTAATTCAAATTTGTTGCAGATAAGGTGCAAAGGATTCATAAAAGTAGAAATTATTAGTCTGAAGATGATTCTATTCTTAAACTGCAAATAAAGTGAGTGATGACATAATTATCCACAATAGGATACCGAGCGCGAATGGTTTATAACCAACAGTCTTTAGAGTTTGCAGTGTAATGTTGGAACCAATGAGGAAAAGTGTAATAACTAATCCCTGGCGTGATACTTGAAAGATTAATTGAAAGATATCATGCATACCTAAAAAGTATGTATTACAAAGCATGGCACCAAAGAAAGCAAAAATAAAATATGGAATCTTTAGTTTCTTAACTTCAGATTTAAAGAAAAGTCCTGACACAAGGGAGACAGGAATTATCCATAATGCACGAGTAAGTTTAATCGGGGTGGCGATAGCCAGAGCTTCTTTACCATAGTGGGATGCAGCTCCCACAACGGAACTTGTATCATGAATGGCAATTGCTGCCCAAAGTCCGAAACGTGCTTCCGAAAGTCCAAGGAAATGTCCAATTATGGGGAATAAAATGAGCGCCACACTATTCAGTACAAAAACCACACCGAGTGCTACCGAAGTATCTTCGCTCCGAGCTTCAATAACCGGAGCTACAGCAGCAATAGCACTTCCACCACAAATCGCAGTGCCAGCAGAGATAAGATATGAAGTTTTCTTATCAACTTTAATTAAACGTGACAGTATGTAACCGATCAGAAAAGTCAACATAATACCAGCTATTGTATAACCCAAACCTTTTTTACCTGCATTTAGGGCAACAGCAGTATTCATACCAAAACCAAGTCCAATGACCGAAATCTGGAGGAGAATATGAGTAGCTTTTTGAGTCTTCTTAACAACCGGATTACCAAAAATAACTGCATAAAGCACACCTGAAAGAAGAGCGACAGGAGCTGAAACCTGCGGGAAAGCGCATGAAATAAGAAGTAACACCAGAAGGATTTTCGAGTATTGGGGTTTGATCATGAATTTTTAGATATAAATATAAAGGTGCAAAGTTAAAGAGATCATATAAATAATAAAAGAATAATTTATACTTATTCACATTCATGAATCCTTATTTAAAATTCTTCAAGCAGCAGCGTCTTTGGTTGATAATGGTAAAGCAGGAACTTTATCAAGACTGCAAGAAACTATTGCATTTATAAAAAGCATGGACTATAAAAAAGTAGGACTGGCATATTGTTATGGAATGGAAAAAGAAGCGAAATTTCTTAAGAAATTATTCAAAGCTGAGGAAATCAGACTTAGAACAGTATCGTGTACTGTCGGGGGAATCAATCAGAACGAAATAAACACGAGCAGCTGTATTGAAAAAGTTTCCTGCAATACGATACTTTCCATTATTTTTAGAGATACCTAGCAAAATCATTTATGTCCCCTTTTAACATTTGATTATTCTTCAAATTCATTAAAACGCATTTTTGTGTTGCATTAAAAGCAATATAATTATCAATGGTAATCTCGGTTTTAAATAAAAGTACACCATGAGAATAGCTAAGTAACAACATTTTCCCAATTGGTTTATCAAAGAGTTTGATTTGTTTTCTATATTTAACTTCGCTTGAAACGACAACAAGATAGTGATTGATCTCTAGAAGTTTTTTCAAAGAGTATATTTTCGAGAATAATAAACTTCGCATATCTTCAAGCCAACGCATGTAAACTATATTATTTACATGACCCGCCACATCGATATCATAAGTATTTACATTCAAGGAGATTTCAATAAACAAGGGTTTAGTTTTATCTATTTGTGCTACCTTATCATTATTCATTTCTTTTCTCAAAGCAATTAATAACTTTCCGACGTCTGGTTCTATAAAAATCTTAAGGTAAAAGAATTGCTGCTGCTAAAACGGTTGTCCACAATCCATTTTTATCACCTTCAGCTGTTTGAGTAATATTAAATGTCTTTACAATTTTACTGGACATTTTAAATACTTGTTCTCTTTCGTTCCAGGCTGTTTCAGAATCAAATTCTACTCCAAGAGTTGTAGCAAGCATTTGAGCAGCCAAATCTTCGGCATAATCTCCTGCAATTTTCTCTTTTACTCCGAATGGATGATATTCCGAAAGATATCCATAATGTTTTCCATCTGCTGGAATTGCAGCCCCAACTGATGAAGCGATCAAACGGTTTGGTTCGTTCGTTGCATTCCGTGCCATAACTACAAAAGTAATTTGTCCGGATTGAATCCATTTCAATCCTTCTTGCTTCGTTATTATTTTGCAGCCTGGAGGGAAAATGCTGCTAACCATAACAAGGTTACAAATTTCAATGCCGGCATTTCTTAATGCTGCTTCAAAAGAACTCAGATAATCTTTATGCCTGCCAACTCCTTTTGTAAAAAAAATTTTAGTCGGTACGTACAATTGCTTTCTCCTTAATATTTAATCTCTTTGTCCATTTATAGTTTTTAAAGATCGTCTGGTGAAAAATGAAGTTGAGTGGAATTGTCGCGATAATCCAATGGACAAAGAACCAATATTGCCCGGGCGGGTACATCTTCAACATTTTGCCAGCTATGTGGCAGATGCGACTCAAATAATAAACTATCACCTGGCTCTAACAGATATGTTTGATTTTCAATTACGTATTCAATCCGTCCTGCAAGACAAAAAACAAACTCATGCCCAGTATGAACTATCGGATGCGTTCCACTAGTGGAATTAGGTCTCATATTCACAATAAACGGTTCAATGGAGGTATCTCTTAACCCACCACCCAAATCTTCAAGAGTTCCATGAGCAAATGCTGCCCCTGGATGCTCACCCGTTTTAATATATGCCACCCGGCTTTTGGGAAAATCATTCTTGAAAAATGCAGTAATGGGAACCTCCAGGGCTAATGCTAGCTGCTGTAAGGTCGATACACTTGGGGAAGTCTTGCCATTTTGAATAAGGCTTAACGTGTTTATAGCCAATCCACTTTTTTCAGCCAATGCCCTCATAGATAAGCCGCGTTGAGCACACAAAGTTCTTAATTCACGTCCAACGTTTATTTCCTGATTGGGATCAGGTGGTTTAACCCGTCGGTTAACTTTCCTAGGTTTTTTGTCTTGTAAGTCCACGGAGTTATTATTTTCAGCCAAAATAAATAGATTAAATTAAATTTTACATACAACCAATATAATAGTATAAAAATACCAATTAATCAATATTACCAACCAATATTGATTAACAATATCAGCATTTTCTCCTTGCTATATGAACGTACGTTCATTATATTTGGTAAACAAATAAATTATATGTCACGACCAATAAGAAACCGTAAAATTTGCAATCCACCCCAAATGGCAGGATTTAAACCTTTCGGGATGTCTATGTGCGAAATTAAGAGTGTCAAGTTACAATACGATGAGTTTGAAAGTATCAAATTGGTCGGTTATGAAGACCTGTCCCAGGATTTGGCTGCCCAACAAATGGATATTTCACGTCCAACACTAACTAGAATATACAATAGTGCCATAAAGAAAATTGCAAAAGCATTTGTAGAATGTTCAGCAATCGAAATAGTAGGTGGAAAAGTTGAATTTGAAAAAGAATGGTATAAATGCAACAAATGCTTCAAATTAATTGAGGGGTTAGAAAATCATACAAAATGTAAGGATTGTAAAACGTATGGTATGAAGGAATTAATTAAAATAAATCCCGATTTGTTAGAAAGGGTTTAAGTTGGAAAACATAAATTATAAGCCAATAGGCATAATACATACTCCATTTGAAACCCCAGAAAATATGCCGATTCAAAATGCAGGGGCTAATGGTATAAAAGGTACAATTGAAATATATCCGGAATATGCAGAGGGTTTGAAAGATATAGAGGGGTTTTCACATCTTATTCTGCTTTATCATCTTCATCAAGTAAATCATTATTCATTACAAGTAATACCATTTCTGGATACAATTGAACATGGAATTTTCGCTACCCGCTCCCCTGTTCGGCCTAATGCCATCGGTCTTACTATAGTTAAACTCATCGAGTTAAAAGGATCTATGTTAACTATTGAGGGAATAGATATGCTTACCCAAACACCGTTGCTGGACATAAAACCATACTTACCACAAGTGGATGCTTTGCATGATGTGAGGATTGGTTGGTTTGAAGGCAAAATTGAAAAATGTGAATCAAAAAGATCAGACAAACGATTTATAAAATCTAAATAAAAATAAATTTCAAAAAGGAGTCAGAGAAAATGAAAATATGTGTCCCAGTTACAAAAGAAAATAAGATTGATGACCATTTTGGTCATTGTGAGTTTTACAATGTTTTTACAGTTTCAGAAAAAGGTGAAATAACCGATGTACAAACTATCGAATCCGAACAAGGATGCGGCTGCAAATCAAATATTGCAAGCGTGTTAGCTGAAAACGGAGTGACAATAATGCTAGCAGGCGGTATTGGAGGAGGAGCTATTAATGTTTTAAATAATTCCGGAATTGACGTTGTTCGCGGCTGTTCAGGAAATCCAACCGAGATAGTAAAACAATATGTAGCAGGAAGTATTATTGATAACGGTATCAGTTGTCAGCAACATGAAAACCATAATGAGAATGGACACATATGTAATAACTAAATTGAAAAAGTGATTAAGTTAAATCAGTCCGCGATATTTATCACGGGCTGATTTTTGAATTATTAAATTGCTAATCTTCCTGCGGTATACCTTCAGCAGGAACTTCGATAATTTCCTTAACTTTTATCCGGAATAGTTTTCTGAAGAATGCCGGTATGGACTCCTTCCATAATTCAAATTGCATATATACTACCGGAACAAGTATAAGGGTAAGGAACATAGAACTTGTAAGTCCACCGATAAGCGCCCAGGCAAGCCCTGATTTCCATTCAGAACCGGAGCTGGAGGATAATGCAATAGGAGACATACCGATAATCATTGAAACGGTTGTCATAACAATCGGTCTTATCCTGGCATTTCCTGCCTCAATCAAAGCATCGAAATTACTCATGCCTGTAAATTTCATAGCATTCGTTCTATCAACAAGGAGAATGGCATTTTTACCGACCAGTCCAATGAGCATGATTATACCAAGAATGGAGAATATGCTTAATGCTTTCATAGTTAAAGCAAGCGCAAGGAGTGCACCAACCATAGCTACGGGAATTGAGAACAGAACCACAAACGGATAGAGATACGAATCGTAAAGGGCAACCATTACCATGTATACAAAAAGAATAGCAGCGAACATAGCAATACCAAGACTTCCGAAGGAATCCGACTGGTTTTTCAAATCACCGTCATAAGAAATCTGAACTCCGGAAGGAAGTTTTGTTTTTGCCATATGACTTTTAATATCGTTACCGATACTACCGCTAGGTCTTCCGATAACCTGCGAAGAGACAATGACAGCATTTATTTTATCCCTGCGCTGGAGTTTTGTAGGACCATTGCTCTGGAAAATACTAGCGAATTGCTGAAGCTGAACGGACTGTCCCTTGTTATTTGTAAAGGTAAGTTTTCCAAGATCGCCAATATTTGAACGGTCAAATTTATCGAGAACAATTCTGATATTGTATTCATTATTCCCGTCCCTGTATTTGGAATCATCATCACCTGTGAGGGCAACTCTTAAAGCAGTGCCTATATCCGCAATGGATAAACCGAAAGAAGCGAGTTTTTCCCGGTCAATTTCAACGCGGGTTTCGGGTTTGCCATCTTCAGAGGATAAACGAACATCGGATGTACCCGGAATATTTTTTACAAACCCCTGAATTATATTAGCGCTCTTCATTACATCGTCACGACTGGGACCACTAACTACGATCTGAATTGGGGATTGATTTGCAGTTCCGAATATTCCTATAGGATTTACATGAACTTTAACCCCGGGAATCTGCTGAACGAATTCTTTAATATCCTCACCAATGTCATCAGTAGATCTTTTCCTTTCATTTTTAGAACTTAAGGTTACATTAAGCTCAGAAATATTGTTGGAGGACTGCCCAACAAGGCCTTCATTTGAAGCACCGACATTGACAAATACTTTTCTGACTTCAGGCATGGAGCTGATTTTCTTTTCAACAGTTTGAGTTATATAGTTAGTATTCTCAAGAGAGGAGCCGGAAGGGAGTTCTAAAATTACAGCGAATTCACCGCGGTCGGTCTGGGTCATAAATTCAAATCCTATGAATCCGGCAGGAAGCAAGGCTAAAGAGGCAATGAATAAAACGATGGTTGCTAAAACAACTTTCCATCTATTGTTTAAAGACCATTTAAGAATGCTAATATAATTAGCAGTAAGACGTTTAAATTGTTTTTCGAACCAGATAGCAAATTTGCCGATAATAGTCCTATTCGTAAGACCTTCAAGCCGGCTGAATCTTGAAGCAAGAAGCGGAGTTACGGTAAAGGAAACGAACAAGCTTAACAGGGTTGATATAACAACAACCACAGCAAATTCACGAAGTATATTACCAACGAGACCTCCGGTTAAAGCAAGGGGCACAAAAACGACAACATCGACAAGAGTGATGGCAAGAGCGGCAAAGCCGATTTCGTTTCTGCCATTCAATGCGGCTTCCCTGGGCTTCTCCCCTTTTTCCAGATGGTGATAAATATTTTCAAGTACAACTATGGAGTCATCCACGAGAATACCGACAACAAGGGAAAGACCCAAAAGAGTCATTAAGTTAAGAGTATAACCGGCGGCGTACATAACAAGAAAAGTTGAAATTAGGGAAGCCGGAATTGCAAGCATTACAATGAAAGAATTCCTAATATTATGCAGAAACAGGAACATTACAGCAGCAACAAGCAGAACCGCAAGAATTAGATCTTCCTTAACAGCATTTGCAGCATCAATAGTGTATAGAGAACCATCCTCAGCGATATCGAATTTTACATTCTGAACTTTATAATCGGATTCTATTTTAGAAATTTCCTTTCTGACAAGTTTACTAACTTCAACAGAGTTCGCATCGGATTGTTTTGTTACTATAATTCCGACAGAAGTTACTCCATTTATCCTGCTTATGTTGGTAAAATCCTTCTGCCCATCCTGGACTTCGGCTAAATCGGAAAGTTTGATATCGCCTCCCTGCTTTGATTTAGCAATAACCAAATTTCTAAGGACCTCGACAGAATTAAATTTGCCGGCTACTCTTACAATAAACTGATTTTTTGAGTTCTCAATTTTACCGGTAGGAAAATCAAGATTGGAGGCTTTAATTATCTGGGTGACCTGAAGAATTGAGAGACCATACGATTGAATTTTATCCGCATCGAGATTGACTCTAATTTCTCTTTCATCACCGCCAATGAGGGTAATTTGTCCAACTCCTGCAAGCTTAGATAATCTTGGCTGAATGCGATCCTTGATAAACTGATAGAAATCGCGAGAGGGGAGATTACTTGTGAGTCCCATTCTGAGCACCGGAATTTCATCGAGAGCAAATTTTGAGATAGTGGGAGTTTTAGCATCCGTAGGAAGATCTGAAGTAATGGCATTAACTCTCCTCTGGGCATTTTGAAGCTCGATATCAACATCGGCAGCTTGAGCAAACGTCACGGTAACGAAAGAAATTCCTTCCGAAGAGGTAGAGGTTACAGCATCGATCTGATCAAGAGTGGAAATTGCATCCTCAATTGGTTTTGTAACCGAAGTTTCAACCTCATTAGGGGAAGCCCCGGGATAAATAGTTGCTATGGTAATAACCGGGGGAGATATTTTAGGGAGCAACTCATAGTTCAATTTAGTAAAGCTGTATAACCCCAGGACCATAAGGGCTGAAAATATAACCACAATAATTGTGGGGCGCTTAATTGCTAATTCTGTTATTGTCATTTTTTATAAATTCCTGCTTATTTCTTTTCTATAATTTTATCATTATCCTGCAAATTATTCTGTCCACTGACTACAATTTTATCGCCTGCGTTAAGACCGCCTTTTATTTCAAGCCAGTTTTCGAAAGCATTACCGATAAGGACATTTTTCATTTTAGCAATACTGCCTTCAACAACAAATACTTTTGCATCTTTGATACTACCAATTAATGCTTCGCGGGGCATTACCAATAGTTCATTATTCTTTAATGATGTAAATGAAATTCGTCCGAACATTCCTGATTTAAGAGGATGGTCCTTTGAGTTAGCCAAAATTATTTCAACAGGGTATGTATGTGCTTCATCAGCTTTTGAGCTAATGGAAGATATTTTACCATTTAACACGACTCCCGGATAAACATCAGTTGTTACATCGACATCATCACCGGTTCTAAGTTTGAAAGCATCCTTTTCGGCAACATTGAGTTTTACTTTTAGCTTAGATATATCGACAACATTGGCCACGACAGAGGCTTTATTGACATAATTACCCAGATCAACAATACGGGCCGTGACGATTCCGGAGATGGGCGTAGTTATTTTAGTATCATTATATTCTCTTTTTGCCAAAACATATTGAGATTCAGACGCCTGATATGCAAGCTTTGCCTGTTCGTATTGTGCATCAGTTACAGATTTACCTTTATAGAGGGCATCATATCTCTCATAATCCTTTTTTGCCTTAAGATAATTTACTTCAGCTGTTTTATTGGCTTCAAGTTTAAGCTCATCATCAAGCTGGAATAATACAGAACCGGCGGGTTTATAATCCCCTACCTGAGCCAGGACTTTTACTACCCTGCCCTGTGCTTCTGAAACAATGGCAACATCATTATTTGCAGTTATTGTTCCAACAAGCTCAAGATTATTGGTTACTTTTTCATTTTGAACTAACGCTACAGTAACCGGGTAAGCTTCTATTTGCTCGTTCTTTGATTTTGCCGCCATTAATGATTTGTTATGAAGTAGAAGGCCTACTATAACACTAATTGCAACAACGAGTATGATAATAATTTTTAATCGTTTCACTTTAACCTCTAATATTTAATTTCTTATTTTAATGATGATTCGCCGGAAGACTTCTCAAGCTGGGCTTTGGCTAATTCGTAATCAACCTGCGACTGGACGAAATTTGTTTTTGCAGTAAGCAAAGCAACCTCGGCATCGAGAAGTTCTGAATTAAGCGTAAGACCATTTTTAAATTTCTCATCGGTAACCCTATAATTTTCTTCAGCCTGAGTAACATTGTTATCGGCAACTATCATTTTTTCTTTTGACTGCAAAATATTCAGGTACGTTTGAGTTACTTCAAGAGTGATGTTGTCTTTTGCAATTTTATAAGAATCTTTTGCCTGTTCGACCTGCGTTTGAGCCTGATCAGTCTGATGTCCGGTAACGCCCCAGTTCCAAAGATCCCAGGAAACAGAAAGAGAAACATCCCAGGTATCAGTAAAGTTATCAGTAGTTGGGAATATTCTCTGATTAGGTCTGGCAGACAGATAATCACCTACTAAAAAAAGCTGGGGCCACCATCCTGATTTTGCAAGAGTGACACCGCTCTCGCCGGCTTTAATCCTGAAATCCATTCCTAAAAGTTCAGGTCTGTATTGATATGCCTTATCCAAATAAATGTCTAAAGTATTAAGAGTTTCAATTTTGGAATTTATCTTTTCAACCGGTTCAATTTGAGTTGACAGAGGAAGCCCCATTACATTATCGAGGCTGATCATGCTGAGGCGGACATTATTATTTGCATCAATCTGTTTTATCTGAACATCACCAAGCTGGACCTCCACTTTAAGGACATCATTTTTTGTTGCCAAACCCTGATTGAACATATTATTTACATCCTCAAGGTGTGCTTTTATCTGGTTAACATTTTCATCGACTACCGTTTTTAACCGGTTAGATTTATATAAGATCCAGTAAGCATTTTTAATGTTGTAAATAAGGTCATGTTCATCTTTAGTATAATCCTGTTTCTGAGCCTGGGCATTATAATCAGCCATATCAACACTGCTAAGGAGTTTAAAACCTGTAAACAGCGGCTGCTGGAGCGTAAGCTTTGCACTATAATTATTAACTATGTTGGATGTTAAATCGAAAGTCCCAAGAGTGGGAACGGATAAAATAAAAGGTTCGATAGGGCTTAATCTTGTATAAATGCCACTGAATTTTAATGATGGAAGCAGATTGGTTTTTAATTCACTCAACCTTGACTGGGCATTTTTAACTTTCTCTTTAGATGAATGAAGCGAATGGCTGTTCTCTAGCCCAATTTGGACACTTTCTTCGATAGAAAGTTTTTTCACATCCTGCGCCAATCCATTTATTGTAATAAGTCCCCATAAAACAAATATCCAGATTAATTTAGTAACTCGGAAATTCATCACCAGTTCTCCTAATTTTTAATATTAGATGTAGTTGAAAGCATATTTTCTTCATGCTTAATAGATAAATACTTATTTCTTCCTTCTTCAGTAAAAATTCCTTCCATAAAGACTCGTATGCTAGATTCGAATACCTGGTTGGCAGTATAAGGAAGCTGAGCAAGAACCTCGGGGTTTAAAATTCCCTGGATAGCATTCATGTATAAAAGTACAATTATCTGCTGATCTATATCTTTACGAAAAATTCCTTTTTCCATCCCTTCATTTATTAAAAGGTTAAACTTTTGGAGGGAATGGGTTCTTCTCGATTCATTTATTTCTTCCCAAAGCTGGGGGAAATTTTTCTGAATATCATGACCGAGAGGTCCTCTCAAAGTTATCGACTGGGTGCCAATATAATTCATTAGATTTTTGAGTTTTTCAATGAAAGGCATTTCAGTATTAGCCCACAATTCCTGAACATAATCCTCCACTTTGCACCTCATCCCGGTAACCATTTCTTTCAGAAGCTGCTCTTTACCCGGGAAAAACCGATAAATGGTCTTTTTACTCATTCCAAGCTCTGCAGCTATTTCTTCCATTGTTACTCTGGAAAACCCAAACTGAAGGAACATTTCGCCCGCTTGGTGTAAAATTCTTTCTTTTATTTCATTTTCTTCCAATTTTGACTCCTGAAATTCAACTATTTACACTTGTTTAGCACAATTAGTTTCTTTGATATATATGGACTATTGTCAAATAAACGCTATAAATATGAAAATTTCTCAATTTATATTGGCCCAAATACCGTGGAAACTATAAGTGTTTTTAAGGTTTCCAATAATAGGCTAAAGAATTGTACTTGTCAATGATATTGGGTAGATAATGAGTAGAATATTGATAGATGGCACAAAATGAGGATGAATTATTATTCACTCAACATAAACTGCTGATAATAATCTCTGTATTTTTTAATGGCATTTAAGATAGATTCTGCAATTTTTGACTGTCCATTTTCACTTTTGAGATATGCTGCATCTTTTCGGTTAGTGAGAAATCCTGTTTCGATTAAAACGCTGGGCATAGAGGCACCAACCAAGACATAGAATCCGGCTTGTTTTATACCTCTGGACGCAAAATCCAGGTTATTTTCAAACTGCTTATTCAGAAGATCGGAGAATTTTTCAGAATATTTCATATAGGAAGAATGTGCCATGCTAACCAGAATAAAATTCTCATCTGTCAATTTTTCATACCGTTTGGGATTATCCTCATACTGGATAACGCCATTTTCTCTTGAAGCAATCTGGATTGCCTCCTGGGTCCTGCCCGGACGAAGAAGATACACCTCAAAACCGCTTGCATCGGTTGGTCTTTTGGGAGTCGAATTGCAGTGAATGGAAATAAAGAGTTTCCCTCCTTTTTCATTTGCAATTTTTCCTCTCTTATACAATTCGACAAAAGTATCATTCGACCTGGTATAAACAACTTTCACATCCTTCATATTTGTTTCAAGAAGTTTACCCAGTTTTAATGCTACACCCAGATTTACATCTTTTTCTCTTACACCATTTATACCAATAGCCCCGACATCCTTGCCGCCGTGTCCGGCATCTATAACAACAACATCAAAATCCCACTTCTCCTTATTTTTGTTATTGTTGTCTTTATTTGAGAAGATTTTATTATGGATAGTAATCATTAAATCATTGCTGTTATCAATATTCAGAACTTCGCTTGCACTATAATCTTTTGTAACAGATATCTGCAATTCAACATTGTTCCTGATATTTTTTGCTTTGATTTCTTTAATAACCCCTTTTCCAGCAAACTTTTTTAGCTGATTAACATCAGCCGATGTGTTTTTCAATGTAATATAAAGGGCATTCTCCCTGAAGGAGCTTGTATATGAGGAAATTCTTTTTTCAGATCTTAGACGGATTAAAGTACCATTGGCTTTTTCGTCAAGAGTTAGTCCGGTTATGCCGAACTTTTTATTTGGCGTATTATTTTTAATTTCAAAATCTTCTTTCTTATTAAATCCTTCCACTGTTAAAAGATCGGGCTCCTTGAAATTGATGGTTGTCCCAAGAGCTTTGTTTAGAGTCTTCATTGAATACTTTAGAGGGATATAGATTTGGTTGTTTATCAAATAAGTGGAAGTAGGAAGTTGAACAATTTCCTGAAGTTTCTCTTTCGATTCCAAAATCAAGTAGGGGTTTTTAGAATTAACAATAAGGTTATACTGGGGAAAATGAAAATTCATTCTGTCATTCTCAGACAGAAGAGTATATTTAATACCAAGCACATCGGCAAACAGTGAAACAGGAATGTACGTCATTCCCTGCCTTACATATACGGGGATATAAGAAGTCTCTTTTCCTGTGGCAATTCCGATTTGCGATTTATCCTGACAAAAACAGATTGCCATAGAAAAGAGAAATAAGAATATAATTTTCTTAAAGATCATTATTCATTTAGCCGATAAAGGGGATTATGAACCCTGTTTTCTTTTTATATTCATTAAATCTTTCTTTGAAATTTTTCTCAAGGAGTTTTTCCTCAAGCAGTGCACGCATAATTAAAAATGGGATTTCAATTATAGCAATGGGTAGAAGCACATAGCTCATTACAGCTAATCCTCCCCCAATATCTACAAGAATCTGGGACAAATACTGAGGATGTCGCAGGAGTTTGTAAGGTCCTTTCATAATAAGATCATGGTTTTTGTAAATAAGTATTTCCTGTGAATAAAATTCCCCCAGGCTTTTAAATGACCAAATCTGTACCCAGGTAAAAATAATATAAAGGGAAAGTCCGACTATACGGAGAGTTAGATATTCAGGTTTATATTCGATTACCCCTAGCCGGAAAACACCAAGTATTAATGCTACCAAAGTAACTACCGTAAAATAAACAGGAACATTTTGAAGCAAGGATTTGGGTTTTTCCTTATAAGAAGTGATTGCGGATCTAAATCCCTTTTTTGCCGTGGTAACATTAGCACCAAAAGTTGCAATAATATTGAGGGCTACGATAATATTAATAGGATCCATTAATCCACAAATCTCCCGTATTTCAGCATTATTGTTTTCCACTCATCCATACTTAATTGTTCTGATTCTTCAATTAGCATAATAGGGATATCATCTTCGATCCTGTATCTTCTTCTTGTTTTCTTATCAACCGAAACAAGATAATTTCCATCAAGCACAAGGTCAGCTTTTGTTTCGGGGCAGCATAACCTATCAAGCAAATCCTTATCAATCATTTTCACCTCAAAATTTTAACGATTCAATTTATAATTTAATTCAGTATTGAACAAGCCAGATTAATAACATATTATCATACAAGGAGTATCATGAACATACACCACAAAAATAATAATCTTAGAAGGAAGAAATCATAAAAAAGGAGCCGTGCGGCTCCTTTAATAAAATACGATTCGGGGGATATCAGATTACCTCTGCCGGTTGCTTTTCCACGTAAGTAAGCCAATTATGAATATCTTTTTTGAGTCCGCCATGAATTGATGTAAGTTCATCGAAGAGTTTAATGGCAAGCTCACCGGCTTCCACAGGATTTAATTTCAATTCCTGATCTTTGTAGCCAAGGATACCTACGGATGAAATTATAGCCGCGGTACCGGTTCCGAATATTTCGAGAAGATTTCCTTTTTTATACTCGCTTATTATTTCATCTATACTTATAAGTCTTTCTGTAATATTCAAACCCCAATCTTTCAATATCCGGATGACAGAATCTCTTGTTACGCCAGGGAGAATGCTTCCAGTGAGTTTGGGAGTAACTACTTCATTTTTAAAGCGGATAAATATATTCATCGTACCCACTTCTTCAATATATTTTTGCTCAATGCCATCGAGCCAAAGCACCTGAGTGTAACCTTTTTTCTTTGCTTCTTCTGCAGCAAGGAGACTTGCAGCATAATTAGCAGGGGTTTTACATTCCCCTAAACCTTTTCTAACTGCGCGGACATAATCATC
Source organism: Ignavibacteriales bacterium (assembly GCA_003141435.1). Taxonomy (GTDB): domain Bacteria; phylum Bacteroidota; class Ignavibacteria; order Ignavibacteriales; family Ignavibacteriaceae; genus Fen-1301. The sequence goes on along the minus strand of PLLW01000046.1, from coordinate 33 downwards.
CTGAACCAATATTTTAACCGGTTTAAATCCTTC
>PLLW01000054.1 GCA_003141435.1 Ignavibacteriales bacterium | reverse complement strand
AGCAAAATATTACGCTTTTTATTGATGTTTAATATTAATTTGGACAGCAATGTTATAATTAAAAACAATTTCCATATTAAAATTAAAAAATGTTATTTTTACTATTATCGAAATTATCATGCATCTATGTTAAATAAATTATTTGAAGAAATAAAAGCTCGGAAAATCCGGAAATGGGTTACCATTTATTTAAGTACCGGGTTAACTGTATTGGGGGTAACAAATCTGATTGGTTCTCGTTATAATTTGCCTTCCTTTATTTTTGATCTGATCTTAGTCATTCTTGTCTTTGGATTGATAAGTGTTATTATGCTGGCTTGGTTTCATGGGAAGGAAGAACACCAAAAAGCTACCCCAAAAGAAATTATTCTTCATGTTGCAGTTGTGATATGTGCTGCCATAGGATTTATATTTTATGTGAACCGGCCCAAAGTGGAGACTATAACTATAATTACTATAGATACCAATTCTATTGCCGTTCTTCCCTTTGAAAATTTAAGCTCTTCTAAAGAGGACGAATATTTCAGTGATGGTGTGACAGAGGATATTCTAACACAACTTAGCAAAATTGAAAAATTAAAAGTTGTCTCACGAACTTCGGTTATGCAATATAAGAATACTAAAAAAAGTGTAAAAGAAATAGGCGCTGAACTTGGAGTGGAAACAATACTTGAAGGAAGTGTAAGAAGGTTCGGAAATCGTGTAAGAATAGTCGGGCAGTTGATTGATGCTAAAACTGATAAGCATTTATGGGCTGAAACATATGATCGGGATTTAAAGGATATTTTTCTGATTCAAACTGAAGTCGCTACTAAAATTGCTGCATCCTTAAAAACTGAACTCTCTTCTACTGATAGAGAAAAGTTGAAATGGAATCCGACAAAAGATGTTAATGCCTACGGCTTTTATCTTGAAGGAAGGGAACACTATAACCGCTATAAACTAGATGAAAATGAAAAAGCAATAGATTTGTTTAGGAAAGCCCTGGACCTCGATCCTGGATATGCCCTCGCTTATACTGGTTTAGCAGATGCCTTTGCACAGAAAGCAGGAATATTTGGTGCCGAAGTAGCTTGGTATGATTCTTCGATAAAAATGAGCAAAAAAGCTATTGCATTAAATTCGAATCTTTCGGAAGCGTACAAATCTCTCGGTGTTGTAGATGCGTATAAAGGGAAATTCCATTCTGCTATCGGATATTACAGCAAAGCACTGGAATTAAACCCTAACTATGGACCCGCCGTAAATAATATAGGCTCAATGTATTGGTGGCTTGGAAGATTGGACGAGGCCTACCCTTGGGCTGTTAAAAGCATTCAGGTTGATCCGGCTCGCGCCTCCTGCTATGCAACCTTGGGATTAATTTATACTGGACTTGCCCAGGATAGCTTAGCTCAGAAATGGTACTTAACTTCTATAGAACTCCTGCCGAATCCGATTAGGGAGGAAAATCTGATCAAAAGTTACATTACTGTAAAAGACTATCAGAAAGCACGTAATTCTATTCAAACCTTTCTGAAAGATTCTCCGGGAGACCTGGGGATTTTAGAGGTTGCCGGTTTAGTGGAAGTTAATGCTGGCGATTTACAAAAGGCTAAAATCCTTTATGATTCTGCATACTCAAAAAATCCTACTAAAAAACAATATTCTCCTGAGTATGCTTATATATTGTGGAAATTTAATAAAAGAAAAGAGGCGGAAGTAATTTTCCGTAATGCTGCGCAGGAGGCTGAAGAAATAATTAAACAGGGGAATGAAGAATTTAATTCCCCTTATATCCTCGCTCAGGTAAATGCAGTTTTGGGCAAAAAGGAATTAGCATATAAATGGCTTCAGCAGGCAATAAATAACGGGTGGCGCCAATATGAAATGAGTTTAAATGATCCTCTCTTTGAAAATATTCGCAATGACGATAGGTTTAAAGAAATGATGGATAAACTTAAACTTATGGTTGAAACAATGAGAAAAAAAATTGATGAATTTAAATAAACAATCTTTGAACTAAAAAGCTCTTAAATTATAAACAAAAGATAATAAGTAGTAACGCCCTAAGGTATTTGACCTTACATCTTCAGTATAAGAATCAGTTATATTATGCTGTACGCTGGTGTTTTTGTTTAAAAGATCGTTTGCCGAGAACCTGATTTCAGCATTGTCATTTGCCAGAAATTTCTTGCCGAAGCTTAAGTTCCATAAAATAATATTCTGGTCATACGATGAACTTTGTCCATGGCTATATTGATTACTAATTTCATTTTGCAAAATAAATCCTTCCCAAATCCACAAATATAATTTTATTCTGGAATTTTGTGTAAAATAATTGCTGTTATTGGCTGCCTGTAGATTATCTCGTACCAGATTTAAACTGCTCATGCTCGATAATGTAAAATCAATCTTCTCGCTGAAATTGCTGCTTAAAACAACTCCTCCGCTGTAAGTGAATGAATTTACCCGGTCAGTTACACTATTAATAACCGTTGGAGTTCGTATATAATTTGCTCCCAGGCTTAAATTAAGATTTGATTTTAATAAGTAAACTGGCAATCCGTATGTAGCTAGTGAACGAAGACTTACGTATCCGTTTAGGTTCACAGGTATTGTTAGTGTGTTTCCCTTGTTAAGTGATATGCCATTCAATACTGATGTATCGTTCTGCGCTATGATTGTGCTGTTGCCTATATAGTTATGAGTAAGTGTTGCGCCAAGCAGTACGAAAAATGAATGTACGGTCTCAAAGCCTGTCTCCGTATAACGCAGGTTAAATGTATGTTTATAATCCTGTGCAAGGTTTGGGTTTCCTGTGGTTAATTGTGTCGTGTTGGAATTATTCAGTACCTCTGATAGCTGATCTATGCTGGGGGCATCATTATTGGTCATGTAAAAAATGCGCAGGTTCTGATCTTTTGAAACTCTGTACTGAAGCATAAATGAAGGAAGTACAGAGTAAAATGACTTCTCCATGCTTAATGAAAATGGATATGTCTGTTCATTTTTTAATTGCGATATGTTATAATTCGCTCCTAGTGAAAAAGATAAATTGTCTTTCCTGAATCGGTAACCTGTTCCAAAACTCTGGGTGGTATAGTACATTTTGTAAATATTACTTAGACTGTCATTCAGCGGTGATGAATTTGCCAGTATATCATAAGTTGATTTATTACTGTTTCCTTCAGAATAATAATATTTTGCATTGAACTGAAGTATTCCGTATTCAGTAAACGGTTCAGTATAAACAATCCCCGAAGAAGCGCTGAAACCCTGTTTCAGTAAATCGGAAACTTCGTTTACTGTATCAGAGGAGATCACTGAATCAATATTATTATAATATAAATCTTGTCCAAAAAGGTTATTGTTTCCGGAATTTTTATTATACGTTCCATTAAAATCAAGGGAGATTGTTCTTCCGGGTAAATCAAATTTATGTCGGTATAAAAGTTCGTTTGTAGAGTTTAACGCAGTTAAATTTGTATTAAATGAACTGGTTGTAGAACTTAACTGGTCTAATCCTGAATATGTGTTGGCAAGATTAGCGCTTGTGCCATTATTCAGCTGTGCAGTAAATGCCGGATGAAACAATATTGAATTAGAAGTATCAATCTGGTAATTAAGTCTGAAGTTTAAACGATGATTAATATTCTGGGTTACAGAAGAATTATCCTGATTGTAATTCTGGGCAGTATTGGAAGTTAGAAAATAATTTCTGTCGGTGGAGGACTCTGCATTATTGTTTGTAAGATTGAAAAAATAACTTCCGTTTATATCCAGATATTTACCCCATTTATCTACATAATTTAACCCCAATGCTTTTGTTGTAATTAAACCGGCTGTTTGATTTACTAGGAAATTGGATACATTGCTCCCGCCTTGCCCTGCACCAAATCCAGGATTACCACCGCCCCCTCCGCCGCCTGATCCCCCGCCTCTGTTACCCATGCCTCCTCCCGGTCCTCTTCTGCCCCCGCCCTGACCTGTTGATGACATTACTCCAAGTAAGTCCTCTGTCGAAAAATTCTGCACATTTACATTATTAAATTGTGTAAGTATAGTTATTCTCTGGTCATTATTAAAAAAATTAATATTTCCTCCGGCAGAGTATTTCTCATCATCACCATACCCTCCGAATAATTTACCAAACGTTCCCTGTTTTATTCTCAGCCGCGTAACAATATTTATAGTTTTGGATGTGTTGCCGTCATCAAAACCTGTAAACTGTGACTGGTCGCTCTGCTGATCAAAAACCTGTATCTTCTCAATAATTTCCGCGGGGATATTTTTAAGTGCTGCATTCGGATCCGTACCGAAGAACATTTTACCGTCAACAAGAACATTTGTAACAGTTTCCCCGTGTGCCTGGACTGTTCCATCTGTTTGTATTGTTATCCCTGGCATTTTTTCAATAAGATCTTCAGCTACGGCATCCTTATTTACTTTGAAGGCGTCTGCACTGTATTCGGTCGTATCATTTTTAATAGTCACTCCCGAAGTTTTTCCGATTATATCAACTTCCTTCATCTCTACACCTTCGGGAATTAAGTATATTTTAGGTAATTCTATAACTCCATCAATTTCTATATTTCTTTTATATGATTTATAACCGAGGAAAGAAACCGTGACTATATATTTGCCGCGGGTAAGATTCTCAATTCTAAATCTGCCATTATTGTCTGCTATCATTCCCTTGATGTTTAGGTCAGGTAGATGAGCGAAGATTACGTTTGCTTTTCCTAAAGGTTTTTTGTTCGATGAATCGGCAATTTGTCCGGAAACTGAATAACTCTGTGAAAACATGTTTATGGAAGCGAAAAAAACAATAAAAAGTAAAAGAATAGTTTTCATAGGGTGCAATTTAATTTGAAGATTCATTTTTATTAGTCAACTAATTACATGAAAAGGTTTAATCATATGCCAAATCTTTCCCAAAGTGAGACACGAAATAATATAAGAAGCAAAATATCATGAAGTGTTTATCGAGATGGTCTAATCCCTTCTAATCAATTCATTGCTCAAAAAGAACGTAATATAAAAAAGGGGAGTTTTTATTTTTTCTTTTCTGCTCCGCTATTTGATTGATTAGAAAGCGTTTGTAATGTTTGCTGAAGTTTTTCAAGCTCCTTGGCAGACTCATTAAATCTTTTATCGCCAATGAATTTCAAATAATTATTAAAAGCTTCATTTGCTGCTTTAATCTGATTTTGCATTGTAGGTATAATAATATTTGTAGTATCCCCCTTTTGTGCAATCTTTAGAACAGGAGCTGACTTTACAAATAAACCGTTCAGGGCTTCATCAAAAGTTTTGGCATAACTCATGTTCTCGCCATGCATTACTACCACTAGCCTTAATTCAGGATATGCTGCTGTCTCTGCCTGAAGATAAATTGGCTCTACATAGAATATCGTATTATTAACTGGTATTGCAAGTACATTGCCTCTTATTACCTTTGAACCATGTTGATCCCACAATGTTAATTGCCCCGAAAGAAAACTATCTTGATCAATCTTTGTTTCAACCTGCTGAGGACCAAGTACCATCTTGTCTTTCGGAAATTGATAAGTAAGGAATCGTCCATAATTTTCCGGGTCACACATACCTGCTATCCAGCCTATCATTACCTGGCGGTTTTTAGGTGTAAATGGAAGCATTAAAACAAATTGTTGTTTAGGTGTTCCTGGCACTTGCCACATAATATAATATGGCTCGACGGGTTGAACTCTGTTGTAATATTTTGCCGTAGCTCTTACCCAAAGATCTTCCTGATTATAAAACACAGTTGGATCGGTCATGTGATATTTTTCGTAGACAGTTCCCTGCGCAAGAAGCATATCTGCCGGATAACGTATATGAGCCAAAAGCGACTTAGGCATTTCTTCTCTGGTCTTAAATAGACCGGGGAATATTTTACTCCAGACTTTTATGATAGGATCTTTGGAATCCATAATATAAAAATTGACTGATCCATCATAAGCATCAACAACTACCTTAACTGAATTACGGATATAATTAATTCCTGCAAGGTAATCACTGAATTCGGTATTTAGCTCTTGTGTCGAGTTGCCTTCTTTATATTGGATAGTTTCTGTTGTTGAAAAAGGCTGGCTATATGGATAATAATTTGATGTTGTATATGAATCGATCATCCAATATAGTTTTCCATCCGCAAGTACTAAGTAAGGATCTTTATCGAAACTAAGAAAAGGTGCCAGAAGCTTGACACGTTCTCTAATCTGACGATGAAACAATATCCGGCTCTTGTCTGTTGGATAATCGGAGAACAAAAAATTTGTTCCGTCAAACTTCCAGCCGAACAAAAATTTTCGCCAGAAATTAGAAAGCTCTACTCCGCCGTTACCGGCATATCTTGTATAAACATTATCTTCGCCGCTCGGGTAATCAAATTCTTTTTCCTTTGAGTTAACCACAACAGGAGTATTGGTCAATTCGCCAAAATAAATTTGAGGCTGTGTAACTTCAAGAGATGGCGATTCACTCACTGGCGGGATATCTTTTATCAAAAGATGGGGGAGTCCTTGGTTGGTAAATTCGTTTACAGCTGCCATTGTTACTCCGTAGCCGTGTGTATATTGAAAACGCTGATTCACAAACGTTTGGCTTTGCTGAGGCAGATTATCAATATTTATCTCTCTCCCGGATACCATCACCTGCCTGGTCTTTCCATCAATATTATAACGGTCTACGTCCACATCTGAAAATTCATAATAAAGACGGATTGATTGGAACTGTCTGTATACGGCATCAAGTGCCTTCCAATCCCAAAGACGGATATTGGTAAAAATGCTTGGGTTATTATTTACGGTTTCCTGAGTAAAATCACCGTTCAACGGGTATTCTTTTTCTTCAACATTGTTTAAACCAAATCCTGAACGCGTAAATTGAATGTTGTTCAAAATATATGGACGTTCATATGTTATTTCATTTGGCTCAACTACAAGCCATTCGAAAGCGCCTGGAAGTATTGAAAAAGCAAATATCCATATTATTATTATCGAAACAGCCGTACTTACAAGTACTAGGAAATATGAACGGTCAGTGGCAACATGAAATTTTTTAACAAAAAAATACTGTGCTCTTTTCCGGAAATTGGGAATGATTAATCCAATAGCAATTATAAGTAATAAAACAATAACAACCGTATAAGCAGGTAAGAGAACATTAACATCCGTCCAACAGGGTCCTGCAACTACCCCCGTATTGGAATACATCAAATGGTATCTGTTCAAAAATCTGCCGCAGGCAAGAACCAATATAAATACAGCGGAGTTTATAAATACTGGAGAATTGAATTTGTTTGAATTTATTTCGTATTCGCCTGGGAAATAGAAAAAAACATTATTCTCGCTTAGTCTGACAAAGGAGGAAATAAATACAGCAATAAGTGCCGATAGTGAAAGCATCAATAACAGAATATAAAGTTGATCGTAAAAGGGAAGTGTAAAAAGATAAAACCCTACATCTTTGCCTAAAATTGGATCCTTAAGTCCGGTTGATACTCCGTTCCAGTATTTTAAGATTATCTCCCAGTTGGTATATCCCCAATAACCTCCAATTATTATTCCAAGTAATTTGGTAATTATATGTACTGCTTTCTGTTTCCTGGGTATTGTAAGTGTTAAAAGATAAATTACAAGTAATCCGAAAAGAACTCCTGCAATGGCAAATCCGGCATTAGCATAATTAATTACCCAAAATCGGTTACTGTATCCTAAGCTTTGATACCACAGCGCCTCCCCCCAAAAGTCCATGAACCAGAAAAAGATGACAGTCAAAACTCCAATTACTGCGCCGGAAAATATTTTCAGCTTCTGTCTTTTTTTAATACCCGTAATGAAAAGAAAAGCGGCTATCCCCAATACCAATAATAATAAGGCATTATACATTTATTCCTCCTTACGAAACAAATTTCTCGGCATTTTCATATATCTTGAAAAAATGCTCTTTACAATATAGTAAAAGTATCAGACATGAGTTGTTACAGCCAATAATTCCCGCGCTATCATAGCTAAATACTATTCACAATATCATCATCTCCCGCCAGGATTTAAATTTCTCAAGATGATGACCGGATACCATCACTAAATGGTTTCCTAATGGTGCCTGAAGAAGATCCTTTACACTGCCTCCTGAAATTAGTTCAATTTCAATCTGGGTTCTGCATAGATTTTCCTCAAATCCAGCTTGAATAATATTACCTTCTGCGAGCCACAACTTTTTTAAGTCCTTTCCGCCAATACGTAAAAGGGTAATTGGTTGGTAGGCAAAAGTTCCCTGGATTCCTACACCTAAACCGGATTCAAAATGAGAGCGCAGCGAATAAGTTTTAACAATACTTCGGGGGACTGTACAATGAGCAAGCCATAACCTATTATTCTGTTCGTCTAATTGTGCTGGGTTTGCCATCCACGGGGTTTTCCCGACCAGTTTCTTTGCCCATAACATTCCTATTGTACTGTTCAAATCTCCTTCACATCCGGCGACTATTCCATCATCCATTAATTGAGCTAATCCAAAACAACCTGTGGTCTTCATTTCAGAAACAAGATCGAAACATCTTACTGTGATTGACTCAAGCTCTAACTCCTTGACCAATTGCTTTAATCCAATATAAACCCTGACAACCTCGTCAATATCCGTTTGACTTGGCTCCCTTATTTCAACTGCTTCTTTTACTAATGATGATTTATATTGAAGCAAACTTTCCGGTTTTATAGTCTGCATTTTTTTCTTCAGCTCATTTAAATCTATGTGAACTATTTCAGGACCCCAGACTCGTTTTACAACTTCATCTTCCGGTTTACTGGCAACAAGCCAGTCGGAAGCGGTTCCCACAATCCCTATTCTGGTCTTCTTTAATGCATGCAGCACTTCAAGATCCTGTTGGGCATTTTTAATTTGTCTTAGTCCTTCTGCATCATCTGAGTTTTTAAGATAGAATATCTTTCCGGGAATTCCGTCCTGGTTTAGTCTTGCCAAAACCTCAAGACAAGCAGGAAGGGAATTATTTCCTGGATGGGCTATTAAATAAACTGGTTCTCCCGGCAAAATCTTACTTCGGTTAGACAGAATCTGCAGGATTGTATTCTCCGTTCCTCCTGTAATTAGGAAATAAAAAAGTGGATTAGGATAATCTGTTTGATCTGAGCTTAGGCGTTGTCCATCGATTTCTTTAAATGAGTCAAAATAATCTCCGACCTCCCTTAATTGGGCTTTTTCAATCGCTAATAATCCTGTAGCCGCAGTAATATATCCGAATTTCATATTATCTTTTTAACCATGTTTGTATTAATCTATTCCAAAATTACCAAAATTTATTCACTATTTGATTTTGTAATTTGTTATTTTATCCTGAAGTAAATAAAACATACTTTATTAAAAAGGAGTGAAACATGGTAGATATTTTCATGGAAGCTGCAATTGAAGAAGCCCGCAAGGGTCTAGAAGAGGGGGGAATTCCAATTGGCTCCGTTATCGTCCATGATGGTAAAATTATAGGAAGAGGTCACAACAGGAGAGTACAGAAAGGAAGTGCTGTGTTTCATGGTGAAATGGATGCTCTTGAAAATTCGGGCAGGCAGCCTGCTTCTGTTTATCGGGAGTGCGTATTATATACAACACTTTCTCCATGTCCAATGTGTACCGGAGCGATCCTGCTTTATAATATTCCCAAAGTTATTATCGGCGAAAATAAAACTTTCCTTGGCGAAGAAGATTTACTGAAATCGCGGGGTGTTAAAATTGAAATATTGGAGAATCCGGAATGTATTGACTTGATGGCTGAATTTATTTTCTCCCACCCCGATTTATGGAATGAGGACATAGGTGAATTGTAATATAAAACATCTGGTTTTATTCATATACTTTTGATATTACCTTTTTAGTTTTGGGAAAAACCCCGTTAGTTCCTGTATTTCATTGATTAGGAAATCAGCTTTTTGCAGATACTGTCGTCCTAACGTCGATTCTACAGCTATGCAGATCATCCCGGCATTTTTTACAGATTCAACTCCCAATGGCGCGTTTTCAATTGCAACACATTCTGAAACTTCTAAACCTAGTGTTTTCTGTGCAATAAGATAAGGCTCGGGATTCGGTTTGGAATGGGTAACCTCATCACCACTGATTATGAAATCAAAAAGTTTTTGATGTTCAACGTCAATCGATTTCTCCATATTCTTTCTTGCGCATGCCGTAACTAAGGCAGTTGTATATCCCCGGTCTCGTAATTTTACGATCGTTTCAAATGCATTAGGATAATATGTTAGTTTTACTATTTGACGAAAATAACTGCGCTTATCTTCAATAAACTTTTTATGCTTGTCAATAGGTAGTTCGACATTAAATTTCTTTAAAAATAGGGGTAATATTTCAAATGAATTCATCCCTTCGCTAAGGAATATACTTTCCTCGGTAACACTCCCTCCGATCTTCTTGAACATATGATCCCATGCGAGATAATGATAATGTAAGGAATCTACTATTACGCCGTCTAAATCAAATAAAATAGCTTTAATCATCTGTTTATCTTGATATTAAAAAAATTAAAAATATAAAAATAATGGCACTTCTGAAAATAACCCTTTCATCAATATCTTAATCTCAAATATTGTACTAATAATAATCCTGCGGATGTATTAACTGCATTTGTTCAAGTGTATCAGATTTCCCGATATCTGCCCATCTTGTTTCCGTATGATCAAACCCCTCTATTTTGTGGTCTGGTGCAATTAAAAGGTAAAACTCTACCAAAGAGAAAACCATTTTATCCGGAAACAGATCTAATGTGTCTGGATTTATTATTTGTATACCGCTGAATGCCATTGCCCTGAATTTTGACCCGCCCCATCTAACTGATTTTTTTTCTCCTGTCTTTTTATTCCACCAGCCGCAAAGTTTATTATCATCGTTAAAAATAAAATATCGTGACGTTTCCCTGTTTCTTACTGCTAATGTGCATAATGCGTTATGTTCAAGATGGTATCGATAAAGTGTAAGAAGATTCAGATCTGTAACGATATCACAGTTATAGACAAGAAATGCCTCGCCTCCGGTAAAAAAAGAAGTTGCTTTCTTTAATGCGCCGCCTGTATTAAGTAACATATTCCTTTCATCGGAAATGGAAATATTTGCACCAAAATTTCTGTTCTCCTCAAGAAAGCCAATAATCATATCCGGATAATGATGAATGTTGATTATTATATCGTTAAATCCATAATGGCATAATTTCTTGATTGCAAATTCAAGCAGGGGAGTATTCCCGATTTTTACTAAAGCTTTGGGAATGTTATCAGTCAAAGGACGTAACCGCGTACCGAATCCTGCTGCCAAAATCATCGCTTTCATAATTTAACCGGTAAATTTTTAATCATTGATTATCCTTCTTTTCAAGTTCGATATGCCGGACTTTAATTTCAATTTCTGGAATCGATTGGAGATATTCTGCCATCCTGTCAGCGCAGTAAACCGAACGGTGCTGTCCCCCTGTGCATCCAAAGCTTATCATCAGGTGTGCGAACTTTCTTTTAATGTATACATCAATAGTCTGGTGGACAATTTCAAAAACACTCGATAGAAATTTCTCAGCGTCACTCTCTTCCAGCAGGAATTTTTTTACTGCCTCATCTTTACCAGTTAGCATTTTATATCGATTATATCTTCCGGGATTATGAATTGCCCGGCAGTCAAATACGAATCCCCCTCCGTTGCCCGAATGGTCCTGTGGGATCGACTGCCTGTATGAAAAACTGAATAATGACACTTCAAGTTTATTGCTTACTTTTCTTACTTCCCCGATTTGTCTGAATTCTTTTGAATTTACAACTCCATGAAGAGCATCAATTAGCGAAGGAATTTTTATCGGAAATGAAACTGTATTCAATAGCCATGAAAGGTTATCAATTGCAAAAGGTATACTTTTAAGAAAATGCTCCTTCTTCTCGTAAAACCCTCTAAAACCATATGTGCCCAATGCTTGCAGTATTCTGATCAAAACATACCCGAAAAACATCTGAACGAATTCTGTTTCATCTATTGCTGTATACTTCTTCACTGTTAAAATATAATATTTCAGTAGTTCCGCGCGGACCTTGTGCGGAAGGTCTGCCTTGGCATCAAAAAGTAATGAGGCTAGGTCGTAATGAAGCGCTCCCTTTCTTCCTCCCTGGTAATCAATAAAGAATGGTTTACCATTTTTTATCATAATATTTCTGGACTGAAAATCCCGGTAAAGGAAATAATTGCAGTCAGCACTCAGCAGGTAATCAGCAAAAGTATTGAAATCAATTTCAAGTGTCTGTTCATCAAAAGGAATCTTCCCGAGCTTTAAAAAATAATATTTGAAATAATTCAGATCCCACATCATGGACTGCTTATCAAATTGTGCACGCGGGTAACAGACATTGTAATTTAGGTTTTTTCCTGCCTCTATCTGGAATCGGGGCAAAATGTCAATTACCTTTTTATAAATATGGACTATCCTTTCATTGAAGTTCTCTTCACTGCGAATTTCTGATAAATAAGAAAATAAGGTAGTATCACCTAGATCTTCTAATAAGTATATGTCCTTGTCGAGGTCCTCGGCCAATATTGATGGAACAGGTAAGCCAATTTTAGTAAAGTGTCTTGTAAATTCAATGAATGCCCAGTTCTCTTTTTCGTCGGCGTTATAGACCACAATAGCGCTTTTTCTTTCACCTTTCAAACGGTAATATTCTCTGTATGAACCGGATGGTGGAAGCGGCGTAAACTCCAATACTGGTCCATTTGACCAAAGCTTAAATAGGTTTGTTATCTGTTCTTTTTTCTTGTCGTTCAATATTATCTCTTATTCCGGTTTTCAAATAATTATATTGTCGTTCCACTAATTTAATTAAATAGGAAACAATTTATTTTATTATTGTGGTAATTTTGGCGCTTATTATTAATAAATTTGTATATAATATATTGAAACATTAAAGAATTACTTTGATAAGAAGATGAATAATTTAATTCAGGTTGCAGGAATAATTGATTCCGATGAAGCTGCAATGTTAATGAAATTCGGGATTGAATATCTGGGCTTTCCATTAAGGTTACCAGTAAATAAGGATGATCTGACTGAGGAAGAAGCTGTTAAAGTAATCAAAGAAATTGTTCCTCCACACAAGGCTGTGCTTATTACCTATCTGGATAAAGCTGAAGAAATAATCAAATTCTGCGATAAACTGAATGTTCATATTATCCAGCTCCACGGTAGAATTTCTACCGGAGAATTAAAAAAAATTAAAATGAATCGTCCGGATATAGAAATAATCAAAAGCTTAGTTGTTTATAAAGATAATTATCCAGAACTTGAAAATACTGTACAAGAATTATTTCAATGGGTAGATTATTTTATTACTGATACTTTTGATCCGGTTACCGGTGCTTCAGGAGCAACCGGAAAAACACATGATTGGAAAATAAGCAAAAAGCTTGTTGAAATTTCCCCTAAACCTGTTATCCTTGCTGGAGGACTTAATCCATCAAATGTAAGACAGGCAATTCTCAAAATACAACCCGCTGGGGTGGATGTTCATACTGGCGTAGAATCCTCCAATGGAAGAAAAGATTATAACCTTGTAAGAAAATTTGTTCTTGAAGTCAAACAAGCGTTCGCTGACATCTTCATTTAAAGATTTACCTCCGAAAATTCAATCAAACAAAAAGACGTTCCTGTCTGTTTGAGCGACCATACTTGATTAGTTCCATTTTTTTTACCCTAAAATTGATTAACGAAGGAATCGTATATTCTGAACCAAATAGTACATTTATTAACACGAATTAATAAATTGTATATTAATAGTGTGATTCTTAACATTTTAGTAAATCGGCTTTATTAATGTAAAAAAATCAAATAATATGTCGAAAATAATTATTGGGATACATGGACTCGGAAATAAACCCCCCAAAATGATCCTCAGGGATTGGTGGGAAAAAAGTATTCTTGATGGACTAAAAAAACATAATTATCCCGCAGCAAATTTGGAATTTGAACTTGTCTATTGGGCAGATATTCTTCATCCTATCCCTCTTGATCCGGATGAAGTAAATAAAAACAGCCCGTTATATTTGAAGAATAAATATATATCTGAACAAACGTTAAACCTCAAGGAAACACCGGGACTAAGGAGAAAAGCAAGGGAATATTTTGAAAAATTTTATGGAAAAATAGTAGTAAATGAGGTATTATCTTTAAAATATCCTTCATTAACTGATTTGTTTTTCCATATTAACATGAGAGACCTTGAAAACTATTATTCACCTTTTTACATTAACCAAAATGGAGCCCCCTGCCTCGCAAAGCAGGCAATTATTGAAAGGCTTACAGAAACACTTAAAAAACATAAAAGAAAAAAGATCTTATTAATTAGCCATTCCATGGGTTCAATAATTACTCACGATGTTTTAATAGATCATTTACCTGATTTGAAAATTGATACCTTGATCTCTATTGGTTCCCCGCTTGGGCAAAAATATGTCCTCCATAAAATATTAGAGGGACAAAAAAATAATCCGGTCAATAAATTAAAGGTCCCGGAAAATATTAGACGAAACTGGTATAATTTATCCGATCTGAATGATCAGATTGCTCTTAACTATCTTCTTGCGGAGATATATGTCAAAAACTCAAAAGGTGTGAAAATAATTGACAAACTTGTACAAAATAATCATAAAGATAATGGAACCAGGAATCCCCACTCATCCTATGGATACCTGAGAACTCCTGAATGTGCAGAAATTGTTCACTCATTTCTTTCCCACAAAAAATTCAATTTGTTCGGATGGTTCAATTTTGCCCGCAGTAACAAACATCCCTAATCGGAACCCTTTTAAGTTCATTTATATCAAGTTCCTTGGACACTTCCGTGCAAAGCCAATATAAGGGCAGACACAATTAAACCAGCTTTTTATGCAAAAAAAAGAGATATTTTTTCATTATTATTTATAAAAAATTATCTATTTTAAACCTCACAATTTTAAAACTTTATTTCAATAACTTATAAAATATTAGGAGACCCTAAATGATAGATGATATGGAAAAAACCTTGCGTCCGGTTGATACACCAATGCCGCAATTTCCTTCGAAAGTAATTACCCTTAAAGATGGACAAAAAATGGTTATGCGCCAGATAGGTCGGGAAGAAATTCCTTCACTTTTACCTCACGTTGAACCTTTAATTCATCTTGAAAGAGATTTTTATAATATAGTTGCATCACGCTTATATGCTGAACTTCTTGGCTATTCAACTTACCGCGTTCAGGATGAATATGTTATTGTTGGGCAGATTGACGGTGAACTTGCCGCGATCGTTAACGGAAGGATAGTAAATCCTGAGGTAGGAACATCTTACCACACATTTACTCTAAAACGTGGCTTAAGAATAGGTGCCCTTGCATTCGCTACTAAAATGGAATACCACTTTGATTATCTTAATCAGAAAGAAGTATTAGTAGTTGCCGAATCCCCGATTGGATTCAGAAGATGGATGGAAGAATATAAACTTGTAAAGAGATTTCATATTCCTCACGAATTAGGTGGCTGTCAGTCCTGGGCATTAACAAAAGAATTATACAATAACGTAAAGAGTACTTTGGTTCTTGGAACCCGTCCTGTTCCTGCAGACCTTCTTGCAAAAGCTAAAGCTGCTATTCTGGCTCCGAAGGATCCTCCAAAACCATGATCAATTCTATCTTCTTTCGGATATGATAGAACTGGTAAGTTACGGAAATCAGTTATGTAGTGGGAAATATAAAATACATTCGAAATTTACCTCGGCTGTAAATTTTATTTTCGGGGATACTTTCGTGTTTGTAGTCAGTGAAAGTGTCGGTCCGGGACCACTGAATATAGTTATTAAGGGAATTGTGCCGATGTCGGTCAATTCCCTTGAAATTGAGGATGGGTTTCTTTACCTCAATGATACAAAATTGGAAATCGATTCTCGTAAACTTTATGATCCATTATTATATCTTCATGAATTTGACCATAATAATTTCATTCGGAATCTAGGCTTTCTAGAAAATTCCGTTAAAAAATTATCTCCTCCCCAAAGTCTTGTTTTCGTACTTGATCCCGGGAGGAGATCCGAATTTACTTCTTCTTTTGAATATGAATATGTCAAAAGAATTGATTTAGGGGTTCAGGAAATTTTATTTGGAAATATTCTTATTGGGGTTGGTTCTATTAAAGGTTTAGGACCTGGACTTACACCAGCCGGTGACGATTTTAATTCCGGAATATTAATTGCTCTGAATCTTGTTGAAAAGATATGCCGTTGTGATATGCAGAAATCAATAAAACTGGTCTGGCAGGAAGCTGTCGGCTCTAATCTTTTTACAAATGCATTTCTGCTATGTGCTTCCCAGGGTCTTTTGTTTAATAAATTCCGCGAATTACTTAATGCGGTTTTATATTCAGATGAAAATATCATTATAAAAAATACAGAGTCGGTTCTTTCAATAGGTGAGACTTCTGGCGCTGATCAATTAGTTGGTTTTTTAATAGGTATGAAAAGGTTTTTATTATGAAAATTACTGGTATTGTTAAAAAAGGGGAATATTTCGATTCCGTTTCAATTATGCTTGTGGCAAAGCAGCTTTCAGGGGTTAAAGATATTATTGATTCGGCTGTTTTAATGGGGACAAAAGAAAATATTTCCGTTCTGAAGTCTTCCGAACTTTTAATTCCGGAATTTCAAGCAGCGGGAGAAATGGATTTGCTTGTTGTTTTTAAAACTGAAGAGAACGCAGATATACCTGCTTTGTTAAAAGCGGTTGACAAGCTGCTAAAACCGGATAAGGATATGTCCGAAGATAAAAATCTTAATCCTTCAAGTTTAGATGGTGCAGTAAGTGCCTTGCCGGGAGCTAATCTTGCAATGATCTCGATCGCCGGAAGATATGCTGGCGATGTTGCCATGAAATCTTTGCAAATGGGGTTGAATGTTATGCTCTTTTCCGATAACGTCCCGTTAGAAAAAGAAATTGAATTAAAAACTTTTGCAAA
>PLLW01000009.1 GCA_003141435.1 Ignavibacteriales bacterium | reverse complement strand
AAGGAATTTATTAAATACCTCTGAATAATCCTGTTTTGTGAAATCTTTATTTCTAACCTGAACCTTTTGATCCATCAAACATTCTTCAGTTGTTATAAGTGTCCCCTTTCCATTTATATCAATCGCCCCCCCTTCAAGCACCACTTGTTGTTTATTATACAATGCGGAAATAATCGGTAATTTCATTTTCCCGGAAATAAATCCCGGAATAGTTTTATCCTTTTTATAATTGTCATATTTAGCCCATGCATTAAACTTGAAATGCACAAGGTTGATTTGTCCCTTTGCATTTTTAACAAACTGCGGGCCAGCATCCCTGAGCCAGTTTCTGTCAGTTTTATTTGTATAAAACTCAACTTTACCAAAATCAACCCCTACTGATTTTAATACCTTCCTTGCTTTTTTTTCATGGGTGTCATTCTCTACAAGAATCCGTACCAACTCTCCCCTGGAAATCATTCTAACTATTTCTGCATAGACATAAGGAATAGGAGAAAACTTACCCGGCCAATCCTCTTTATTATGAGGCCATCCAATCCATGTAGCTTCATGTTTTTCCCATTCTGCAGGAAGTACAAATTGTACATTCTTTTTATTAATCATTTTCTTCCAGAAAGCGTTCAGTTATACCGTTATAGGAATCAATTCTCCTATCTCTGAGAAATGGCCAGTTGCGTCTAATATATTCAATTCTTGAAGGATCAATCTCGGCCATAATGAGCTCCTCTTTATTTTGAGAAGCCTGGGCAATTATAACTCCCTGTGGATCGCATATAAAAGATGAGCCCCAGAATTCAATTCCTGCAGAGTTCTCATTTTCTTTTTCAAGACCTATACGGTTTACTGCTGCAACGTATACTCCATTAGCAATAGCATGTCCCCTTTGAACTGTCATCCATGAATCGAACTGAGGCTTGCCCTCTCTTTTTTTCTCGCTTGGATGCCACCCGATAGCGGTAGGATAAAATATTATTTCTGCTCCTTTTAAGGCGGTCAATCTTGCTCCTTCAGGATACCACTGGTCCCAGCAAATCAGAGTTCCTATTTTGCCAAATTCTGTAGAAAAGGTTTTGTATCCCAAATCCCCAGGTGTAAAATAATATTTTTCAAAATAAGAAGGATCATCCGGTATATGCATTTTGCGGTATAACCCTGCAATTTCCCCATCTGTATTTATAATTACAGCAGTGTTATGATAAATCCCCGGCGCTCTCTTTTCAAATATCGGAGCAATTACTACCACCTTATTTTCTTTGGCTATTTTGCCCAGTGTTTTGGTAGAAGGACCGGAAATAGTTTCGGCTAAATCGAAATATTCTATTTTTTCTTTCTGGCAGAAATACATAGATCTGAAAAGCTCGGGTAAGCATATTACCTGCGCTCCCTCCTTTGCCGCTTTGTTCACCCATGTAACTGCTTTATCAAGATTATGGTTTATATCCTCTTCCAATGAGATNNAGTATTTATACTCAAAATTTCTTATCAGAAATAATATCGCCTTTTTCGGAAAACTCCTTGCTGCTTTTCAGATTACCTTCTTTATAATTCTCTATAAACCAGAGAGTTTTATCCTTTCTATAAATCTTGGTCTCCCCTTCAAGTTTATCCTCTTCATATTTCTGTATACTCCACAATGTACCATCTTCATAATAGGATTTTGTTATACCTTCCTTCTCGCCGTTCTTGTAATTTATTTCACTTTTAATATTACCATTTTCAAAATAATAAATATTAAGACTATCGAGATGATTGTTAGCAAGGTTTTTAAGAGCCATAATTTTACCTGATGGATAATATTCTTTTGCAATTCCCATCATAACTCCAGTTATAAAATGATACTCGCTCTTAAGCACGCCATTATNNATAGTACCATTTTGTAATCCCATCTGGAGCATCATTCCTGAATTCAGCCTCGCTCATTAAATTCCCATTTGCATAATATTCGTGGAGTAACCCTTCCCTTTGACCATTAACAAATGGACATAGGGTTTTAACCTCTCCTGTTATATAGAAGCTTTTGAGCACTCCAGTAATTTGTCCTTGACTATACTTCCCGGATTCCTTCAGACACCCTTCCGGATAATAAGTTCTGAAGGGTCCATTATATTTATTATTGTCATAGACAGAATATTCTTTCAATACACCAGCGGGATAATATAGAAAATATTCACCTTGCCTGGCACCATGGCTAAAATTTATTTCTTCTTTCAAAATGCCGGTTTCATAATAATACTTGCACAAGCCGTCAGTTTTACCTGACAGAAAATTTTCATCACTTTTTAATTTTCCGCTATCATAATATGATTTTAGGGGACCATTTTGTCCAAACGAAACTGTACCAGTTAAGAGAATTAGAATTACAATAAAGGTTTTCACATTTATCCTATTTATACCCAAATGTNNTCTTCTTTTTTCAATTTACCATTTTCAAAAAACTCCCTCAACCAACCACTAAGCTTACCGTCATAGTAATTCTCCTCTTGTTTGACCGCGCTAAACTTATAATAGGTAATCATTTTCCCGGCGGGCTTTCCGTTTTGATAAATTCCACGGGATTTTATAAGTCCATTTTCATA
>PLLW01000106.1:32191-37201 GCA_003141435.1 Ignavibacteriales bacterium | reverse complement strand
TTCATTCATTATAGTATCCTTTATTTTGTTAATATTATTTTTTACACAAAAAAACCCTGCCAAAAGCAGGGGTTAAAATAATTACCACAGACTTTTTAGCATTGATTTACGTCGCTGCAATATGTCACAAATCGCGACGGTATGTATTTAAAGCAAAAAACCCGCCAAACAGCGGGTATCAAATTTCATGGGCTGTTTAGCATTTATTTTATGTCGCTGCAATTCGCTTTAAATTCACGACCAATATTTTTAAGAACTAGGACTAATATATATAAGAAATATTAAAAAACAAATTTTCTGTCTAACAATTGATCATTTGTAATATTGATCACTGTTTCTGTTCTTTATATTTCTGCAGGTTTTTAGCTACCAGAGCAAACAGATCTTCTTTAATGATAGGTTTAGCAATAAAATCACCAAATCCTTTAATTCGGGGTGATATATGCAAATGTTTTCGTCGCGTGGGATCTCTCATTTATGTTGAAATCGACCAAGATGCGATATAGGGAGCAGGATTTGAGCTGCATTTGAGCAGAATGTGGGGTAAGGCGAGGAAGCTGAAGATCCGGAAATTTGTTGTATTTGGGACGTGGGGGATCTGGAACATAATATGGAGTGCCGGGAAGGGAGGGAACTGGATCGAATGAGGGGGGCTTGGAAAGCATGGGGGCAAATGGAGCTGGCGATCGGACTTGAACCGACGACTAGCTGATTACAAAAGTCTTGGTATATATAGTTCAGGATAGCAACCATCAAAATGTCCTAGCAGACAGATGTTTAGGTTTGGGGATTACTTTCAGCGCTTGTGCAATGTAATATGATGGAGCTTAATACTATTTCCTTTACCTGGTTTTAATAATCTTTTTTATATTGATTTAGCTCTTGCAACTCGTACTTAATTTTAATTGTCCATTGCATTATAGACTTTTTGTTTTGTCCGAAATTACTTTCCCTTTTAAATTCTTCAATACGATTTAGCAAATCAGTGTTATTTTTTTCTGTCATACTACTATATTTTTCTTTGAAATCGTTAAGACCGAAATCTGTTTCTAAGAATGTTTTCCTTAGTCTTCTTGCATAAACTTCATGGATGTCAAAGATTGTTTGATCATAAAGTAAAAGCGCATCATTCATAATGCTTTTGTTAACCCAAGATTTCCGTTTATCAAATACACACACTGAAGTAAGCGTAGGAGCACTAACAATGGTTTTGTCAATAGAAGATGGAATTGACATGAATATTTCAGTAGATACATTATCTGAAGATGACGGGGGTGTTCCTTTGAAGTCATCCCAGGAAAGTTTCCGGGTTTCCGACCAATAGAGATAGTCATTCTGATTATAGGTTTGATGGGATTCCGATATTTTGCCTGCGGAACACTGAATTAGGAAT
Source organism: Ignavibacteriales bacterium (assembly GCA_003141435.1). Classification (GTDB taxonomy): domain Bacteria; phylum Bacteroidota; class Ignavibacteria; order Ignavibacteriales; family Ignavibacteriaceae; genus Fen-1301. The sequence continues at coordinate 35,808 of PLLW01000106.1, read as the reverse complement.
AGGCTTAATAGGAGGAAGGATAATTTTTTCACATAAACTCCATTACTTTGGAAGTATAATAACTGATTTTAATTTTGCAGCAATCTCTTTGGTACCCGGAAGTCCATTTGGATAATACCGACATGATGGATTGTATGTTTCAGGAAAGGGTGAATCAAATAAATCTTTACCATCTACAAGAATAGTTGGTGAACCAAAACCTGCGCGTTTATCTTGCCTTTCCGAAAGGGTGTTAATATCAAGCTGTTCGATGGGTTGGTTTAATTGTAATTCTTTCATTGCCGATTGCAGGGATTCCCACATTGGGGATACATTAGGGCAATTTTGCATGGCGAGGAATTCTATTTTCATATTATAAGATTGATATATTACACTTTTGGTTTAATTTTGCAGTAAATGGTTGTTCTTCATAAATCTCTTAAACACAAATAATTTTAGGGTGTACGGGAATAAAATGAGGAATAACTATCGAGCAGGTTTCTAATCACTTTCTGGTATTGACTTCGATGCTGTTTAGCTAATTTCTTAAAGAAATCCAGGCTTGACTTACTTAGATTAATTGTGACTTTAACATTGTCTTCTTTGAAGACAAGCTCTTCGGGTTTTGGCAGAAAGTCTTTTACAACTTCAACTTTTCCTATTTTTTCATTTGTGTATATTATTTTCTTTTTCATATATCTGTTTTCCTTTCCTCCAATATCCAGCGCCGATTATTCTTATTATTTTATTTCTTAATGTAAAGCGAATAAATCAGGATTTACCACCGACATACCCATAAATAAACCGTATTAATATACATACATTTATATGGTTTGTCAAACTATTATATCATTGATCTCTTTCGTTGTTGTCCGAGAGGATTTTGCTGATATTAGCGATAAGGTTGGTTAAATGTTTCAAGGAATGTTAAATCAATTTCTTCCTATTCGGTAAATATATAGGGTTTTTTGCGTGTACCCTCCCAACTTGATGTTCCAAATTGGAACTTCAAGTTTTATACTTGGATTACTTTGTTTTGAGATTGACAATTACTCATTCATGGCAACTTGTATTGACTCCCACATTATTGACATATTGGGACAGTTTTGCATGCCAAGGAATTCAATTTTCATTAAAATCTATAACTAAGAGTTAGTGATTGTAAATCAGTTTTTACCTGAACTTCCTTAAATGCAAATATTGTTGTTACTATACCGGCAGCAATACAGCTCACCCCCAAAATAATTTTTCTTGTATGGGTTTTTTGAGCTTCATTAATAACATCTTGTGCCTCTTTAATTGATTGATTTATTGCTGTCCTTGTAACATCGTCATGTGTGTGACTTAATCTACTCTTCAAGTCAGATAGTTGAGGATTAGTTTTGTCAATAATATTCTGATAATCTGAGGCCGTAGCAAAATAATCCCAAGCCAACGCAAAAGATGCAACACTAACCGCTAATAATGGAAGATAGGGTCTTTCTGTTTTTATATGACTTTCAGGTGATAATCCCTTTAGATTCAATTTACTTTCCAATTCATTTGGGATTATAGTTATTGGGGTAAATACTATTCCGTTACGAAGTTTTGATAGATTTTCAGGATCAAGGGACCAAATACCTTTTTTATTTTTTTGTGCAGTATTTTGGTCTTCCATATAATCTATATATTTTGTTGAATTAGTATCCCCTGTAAAAATTGCAAAACCAAACAGAATGTATTTTTCAATAATGTCTTCCCCCACGCCTAAATGGCTTCTAAATATCCTGATTTTAGGCAGCGAGTCATTTGTAATAAATTTTATTAAATAATCATGCCCGGTTAAAATACTGTTGGCCCATTTATTAATACTTATTGCCAAAGCCCTAACAGTATCGTTAGGATCTTTAATGCTTGGGACATAAACTTCTGCTAATTGAACAAGTTGTCCATTTTTTAGTTGGAAAATATTATTATCAATAACCTTTGTAATCTTAAATTCTTGTGCAAAAGTTAGAGAGGATATTGTAATTATAAAAAGTAGCAAGTATTTCATTAGAACTCCTTTAATTATTTTTTTAACTTATAACAAAGTATTCAAAGATTAGATAAGTACGAGGGAATATTGTCGTGGATGAGAGCATCAAATCGATTTGTTCTGAAAGCATAAATTCCCGATCTATATTTTGTGCTATTGATCAAACATAATGATTAAATGATGAAGATTCAATATGGATGAGTTGTGCATAGAAATAATCCAGAATGGGTAAAATTAGGATATAATCAAAACATTGGGGGAGGAATTATGATTTGGGCATAGTTTCAGACAACTTTCAGAGCTATTGGTGTCCTATTGGTATTCTATTGGCATTCTATTGGCATTCTATTGGCATTGTTTGTCGGTAAAGAGTATTTGATTAGATATTGATTTGGGCTGTTTTGGGGGTATGGGGTTAAATATGGGGTATTTAGCGGGTTTTTAATAAAAAATGCGAATAGGGTTAGTATTCGCATTTTGTGGAGCTGGCGATCGGACTCGAACCGACGACCTGCTGATTACAAATCAGCTGCTCTACCAACTGAGCTATGCCAGCATTCGAAATAAATGTCAATAAACCGGGCAATTTTTATGCAGTTCAGCGACAATTTTTACGGCTCAAAAGTACTGTTTTTCCTAAAGTTTTGCAAGTGATTTAGGAAATATATTATTCTTTAATGCTTTCCCGGAAATCATTTTCAGTGGAATGAACTTTAAACTGAACCATTTTCTGTCTGATTTTTTTTATTAACTCGAACACGAGAGTTTCATACTGGAACTGTTCACCGGCGTTAAGAATTTTACCTGTTTTATCTGCGATGAAACCGGCAACGGTATTATATTCATCCGATGAAGGGATATCTTTATTAAAGGTTTCATTAAAGTCGTCGATATACATAGAACCACGGACATAATATGATCCATCAGGGAGGCGATAGTAGAGTTTTTCTTCTGAGGGATTGTTATTGTGAAAATCGCCAACTATCTCTTCGAGAATATCTTCCATGGTAATTACGCCTTCGGTTCCGCCGTATTCGTCCATTACAATTGCGAGCCTTTCCCCTCTTTTCTGCATTTCTTTTAGAACTTCGGAGATGAGTTTTGTTTCCGGGATGAAATAAGCCGGGCGCATTAAGTTTTTTACTTCAAGATCTTTTGTCTTGATAAGAGTTTTCATGATGTCTTTGGTGTGAATAACACCCATAATTTTATCAAGATTATCATGATAGACCGGAATTATCGAATGGTTAGATTTCATAATTTCGGAACTCATTTCCTCTTTGTTGTCAGTAAGATCGAGGGCGACCATTTCAGTACGGGGGATCATAACTTCGCGAGCCCTGACATCATTGAACTCGAATATGTTTTCGATTATTTCCTGCTCGGTTTTGTCGATAGCGCCGGATTTAACTCCTTCAGAAATAATAATCCTGATTTCATCTTCAGAAAAGCGAGTCTGTGTGAAATTGGTTTTTTCATTAAAGGGTTTAAGTATGAGGTTACCTATAAAGGTTGCGAATCTAATGAGGAATGAGAAAAGAAATGTTGCAGCAAGAATAATATGAACGGAAAATCTTGCTATTCTATTTGAATATTTGAATCCAAGTGCTTTGGGAATTAA